>JAABQN010000077.1 GCA_011391455.1 Nitrospiraceae bacterium | reverse complement strand
TCCTCGCTTCAAGCACCGGATGCAGTGGTTCATCGAAAACCGGCCTGATTTTGCACAACATCTGGAAACGCAGTCCTCTGACGGAGGTGTGCGGCGCTTTTTGTCACTGGTAAGTCGCGATCGGTTGAAATCTGTGATGCGGTATATGCTGGACGAAGAAGAGTTCCTGTCGCCCTACGGCATTCGCGCCCTTTCGCGCTATCACAAGGATCATCCCTATGTGGTCTCGGTCATGGGCCGTGAGCATCGCGTGGACTATGAACCGGCGGAATCCAGCACAGGCTTGTTCGGGGGTAATTCGAATTGGCGCGGACCAATCTGGTTCCCGGTCAACTATCTCCTGATCGAGTCGCTGCAAAAGTTTCACTACTTTCTCGGCGACCAATATCGGGTGGAGTGCCCGACTGGATCGGGCCATCAATCCACGCTCTGGCAAGTGGCGGCCGAGATTTCACACAGATTGACGCATATCTTCCTCCAGAATGCCGAAGGGAAACGTCCGGTGTTCGGTAGGACGTACAGATTTCAGGACGATCCGCATTGGCGCAACAATATATTGTTCTACGAGTACTTCCACGGGGATAACGGAGCCGGCATCGGCGCGAGTCATCAGACGGGATGGACCGGATTGGTAGCGAAGCTGATTCAACAATCTGGGGAGTGAGCACGTGAAGGGTAAGGGGTAAGGGGTGAAGATCGGAACCGAAGACTGCCGGAATCTCGATCGGGCGCTGAGTCTTGAATGGTTGGAGACGAACGGTCGAGGGGGATTCGCCTCCGGTACAGTTGCGGGGGCGAATACCCGTCGCTATCATGCACTCCTCTTAACCGCCAGGAAGCCGCCGAGCGAACGGTTTGTGCTGGTCAACCACCTCGAAGAATGGCTCGACATCGACGGCCAGGCGATTCCACTCTCAACAAATCTGTATCCGGACACCGTCCATCCGACCGGGTACGAACACTCTATCGAATTTTCAACAGAACCCTGGCCGACCTGGACGTTCGACTGCAACGGCATAACCCTTCAACGGGAGATCCTGTCAATCCACGGCTGCGATATTGTGATGGTGCGATGGAAGCTGCTCGGTAAGAAGCTATCAAGAGTCGTGCTGCGGGTGAGACCGAAGCTCACCGGGCGGGACTATCATGGGACGCACCACGAGAATAGAAGCCTCTCGACGGAGGCCCAGGTCGGAAGCGGAATGGTCCTGTGGCACCCGTACTTCGATTTGTCTCCAGTGCAGGCCTTCCACGCTGGAAGGTATTGCCATGAACCAAAATGGTATCGGCGCATACAACTCCCTGTCGAACAGCAACGTGGACTCGATGCCGAAGAAGACTGGTGGTCGCCAGGAGAGTTCACGTTCGAGCTTGACCCCGGATCCACCAAGACCTTGGCCCTCACCAGCGAGACCGTCGATCGGCTCGACGTCGTTGCCCTTGCGAAGCGCGAGAAGCTTCGCCGAGACAGAGCCAGACAAGCTGTCCCAACCGATGATTCTTTGGTTGGCGAACTCTGGTGCGCTGCGGAAGTGTACCTTTCCGAGCGAGGGATGCAGCAAACGGTCATAGCCGGGTATCCCTGGTTTACCGATTGGGGCCGTGACTCCTTCATCTCGTTGCCCGGTCTCTGCCTGGTCACCGGCCGATTGGACGTGGCCTGGCAGGTCATCGCCTCCTTCGCTGTGCATGTGTCTGAAGGCATGGTACCGAACCGCTTCCCCGATGCAGGCGAGCAGCCGGAATACAACACGATCGACGCCTCACTCTGGTTTATCCATGCGATTGACCGCTACCTCACGGTGTCACAAGATGCAGCTCGGGTGCGTGAGACCGCTTGGCCTGCCGTAAAGCAGATTCTCGATGGCTACCGTCTGGGCACAAGGTACGGGATCAGGATGGACGAGGATGGTTTGATTACGGGAGGAGTTCCCGGCGTACAATTGACCTGGATGGATGCGAAGGTCGGTGATTGGGTCGTCACGCCGCGCCATGGAAAGCCGGTGGAAATCCAAGCGTTGTGGGTTCGATCGTTGGAAGTCGGCGAAACTCTCGCGCGACGATTCGGCGAAACGGACTATGCCGATCGGTGCCGAAATGATCGCAGCAACGCGGTCGCATCATTCCACAATCGATTCTGGTACGAACAAGGCGGCTATCTCTACGATGTGATCGATGGGCCGGAAGGGAACGATCCGTCGCTTCGCCCCAATCAACTCTACGCCATCTCGTTGGTCGACGAACTGGTCCCGCGCGACCGGGCGCAGCAGATTCTTCAGCTCGTCGAAGGTCAACTCCTGACGCCGGTTGGACTCCGCACCTTGTCACCGCGCGATTCTCGCTATCGCGGCAGGTACGAAGGTGGTGTGCTGGAACGAGACGGCGCCTACCACCAAGGCACCGTATGGCCCTTTCTGTTAGGACCATTCATCACAGCCTGGATCAAGGTTCATGGAAAGAAAACCGCTGCGCTCAAGCAGGCGCGTTCGTTCCTGGATGGGATTGGTGACCATTTGAAAGAAGCCTGCCTTGGCCAAGTCTCAGAAGTTTTTGATGCTGACGCACCCCACCGGCCACGTGGCTGTTATGCCCAGGCCTGGTCGGTGGCGGAACCTCTGCGGGTTCTGATCGAAGATCTAGGTGTCGGTGCCGACAGACAGAAAGCCGTGGGAAAACAGGTGGCTGTACGGCAGCGTAAGAAAACGGTTCCTCAATCGACTCAGCGGAAGAAGGGCAAGACGATGCAGCGTAGACGAGGGAAAGACGCTACATGATTACCACGATCCGGAACTTGTGAGGTCAGGCGGGGAAGAAGAAGGGGAGACCCTTATGGGGTAAACTCCGACCATGCGCGGGCATCCCATTGCGCAGGGCAATCATTGGAGCGCGTCAGGAGGCGTCTTGAGCAGCTTGGCGAATCGAGTCTTGTCGATGGATTTCTCGTAGGCTTCCTCAGGCGAGATCCACTTTTTATTCAGAAGATCCTGAATCGCGTCGTCCAAGATCTGCATCCCGACGGCTTTCCCGGTCTGCATGACCGATGCGATTTGGACCGTCTTGGCGTCGCGAATGAGATTGCTGACGGCGGACGTACAGACCAAGATCTCCAGCGCCGCACAACGCCCTTTCCGGTCGATCCGCTTAAACAGATTCTGCGCAACTACGACCCGCAGCGCCGTTGAAAGCGTATTTCTGATTTGCGGCTGTTCCCCATGGGGGAAGACCTCCACGATCCGATCGACCGTCTTGGCCGCATTTTCGGTGTGCAGCGTTCCAAAGACCAAGTGTCCTGTCGCTGCGGCCTCGACTGCCAGGGAGATCGTTTCGAGATCCCGCATTTCTCCGACGAGAATAATGTCAGGATCTTCACGCAACGCACCGCGCAACGCCGATGCGAAGGTCATCGTATGCAGTCCCACTTCTCGATGGTTCACGATGCAGCCTTGACTCTGATGCACGAACTCGATCGGATCTTCGACCGTCAGAATGTGGTCTTTCCGATTCTTATTGGCATGGTCGACCATTGCCGCCAAGGTCGTGGACTTGCCGCTTCCGGTCGGACCAGTGACCAGGACCAGCCCCTTTTTCAACATGGCCGCCCGCGTCAGGATCGGCGGCAGTCCTAGCTCTTCAGCCGTCAGAATTTTACTGGGAATCTTCCGGAACACCGCGCCGAGACCATATTTGTGGTTGAAGCAGTTACAACGAAACCTGGCCAGCCCTGGAATTTCATAGCCAAAATCGACGTCGCCTGTGGACTCAAATTGGTCTTTCTTCGACCCCGGCATGATTTCGTTCAGCAATGGGTGGAGGGTATCCTGGGTGAGAGCAACCTGTCCGGCAATCCGCTCCAACTCGCCATCGACCCGCAGGATAGGCGGCTGACCTGATATCAAGTGCAGGTCAGACGCTCCCTGTTCCGCCATCATTCGAAAGAGTTCGTCAATCTTGGCCATGCTCTCTCTCGCCTATCTATATTGAGGATTCAGACAATATCTGTATGTAGGAGTATACGTATTTGTGAGGAGATTACAAGGAAAACGACGATGCAGAGAACAACAACGCTGCACCATTAAGAGAGATGACCGCTACCTTGCCCCTCAGCCTTCCCCTCCAGATCAGCCACGTATCGAGTAAGTCCTCTCAGGCGTCGCCACCTGGTTTGAGGAAACTCCGTAGTGGCATCGGGTTCTTCTCTCAAATCTCAATACAAAGAATAATCCTGGAGTAAGCCGTTCGGGCAGACGGATTTTGTCGGAGGTCAAGCGCTGAATGGCTTTGTTACAGAAGCTGCAGGCCGATCGCGAACGATGCCGCATAACCGTCAGCCACAGTCGTCGGAGCCAGCATGAGGAGATCGCCACCACGGCGGAAGATCCAATCTTGCTGGTTTCGTGCAGTGCGCGGTCCGTTCGTGGCATACGGGAAAGCAGTGTGAATGCGGTCCGTCAGCCCATCCTCGAAGTATAATTGCGATGCGAATTCGAAGCTCCGCTTGGCCACAGGCGCGGTTCGAATCTTGACGTGAATATGCACTGTCCGGCCCGGATACCAGCCAGGGTATACAGTCACGAACCGAACCTCTCCGCGTGCGTCGGTGATCTGGTAGCCACGTAAGAATTTCTGGCCGATGGTGTTGAACCCAGGATCCTGCACATCCGAATAGACTCCCAACGCATCGCAATGCCAAATGTCGACCTGTGCGCCTACCAGCGGTTGACAGTCTCCGGCGTTGAGGCGCGAGACCTGTAGCGTCAGAGCCAGCGGCGTACCAGGTTTGACTCTCCCGTCGGTCGGATTCGAGCGAATATCGGAACGATTCAACCGTTCGTCGACGAAATACGGACCTTCCATTTGCTCCGGTCGGACGACACATGAGGGGCCAAGCGTACTTGCAGTAACCCGTCTGGGATCCAGACTGCCGGCCATCAGCCAGGCAGCGCCAGTAGCACCCAGATATCGCAAAACGTCACGGCGGGATAGGAGATGCCCCACAGGCCTGTTTTCAAGCGTCATTGGTATTCTCCATCCTCTGAGCATGCCAGCGCTCGTTCCGAATCGTCAACCCTGAGCGTAATAATTGCGATCCGTGGCTTCATCCATGGGCAATAGCTCTGCTCTGGCGTACGGGAGGCAGTTGGTTTTGACAGGCTACGTTTTGGAGAGGAAGGTGTCAAGATTCAGAGATGGACTGCCGCGTCCGATGCGGGACATCGCCGCACAATCAGAACGCCTTTATTAGTGGGCGAAATAGCAACCCGGTGGTGGAGACGCGTAGCTCGATCGCGATGCGATCGCCTGTGGGAAAGAAAGCTGCCGACCCATATTCCGCATCGACTACCGACTCCAGCCAAGCGTGCCGACGTCGAAGCGCGAACAGGTCCACCAATGGATCGGGCGCGAGCGAGTAGACCGTGCGTGGCCTCCTCCGTTCATCCTCGATCAGGTGGTAGCGTCCGGCAATACGATCCAATTCATACGCCGTGTGCAAGCCGAATAGATTCGCCCAAGGTTTCCATTTCAGAATGTGCGCATCGACGTAGACTTCGTCTCCCGCCAACCAGTAGCTATCCGTTCGCCCGTCCGGCAGGTGAATCGTGACGCGAAACTGCGATGGTCCTACCGGTTCCGCATGAATGGTTGCGGCAAGATCTTCGCGCGTAAGGGCGCGGTAGCTTTGCATTGAGAGCTGAAGCGTCAGAAACAAGGCACCGGATGCCAGGCAGGCCAAGGCCAAGGTGGTATGCACCGATAGGCGAACGAACCGCCGTCGGCGCGCCGATGCTACCCCGGCCAGCATAAACACGAGCCCGAGTAGACCGAATCCTATGGATGTGGCCATCAACCAATCGATCATGCAGGCACCTCGCCGTTCGTTGGGATAACGCGCATCCGCTAGTAGCAACTATGCCATGGCTAAGTCTAGCAGACTGCAGGAGGACGCAAGGTATAAGGGGTAAGGAGTGAAGGCTGAGGTGTGAGGGATGAAGAACAGACTGGTGTAAAGTTGGATTGCAAGACGGTAGCTTGCCAGGAATGCATCAAACAACTCCGGTCCGCTCGATGTCACACTCCGCGGGCGATACCGGAGTTCCCATATCTGTAGGCCCCTCTGTTACACGGTGGCCGGTTCAACTTCCTTCGCGGCTTTGGCAGCGAGGCTATTTCTCCGATTATTGGCGATCGTCTTATCGATGACTGCTCCGCAGTTGATACATTTCCACGCATAAAAAACCAGGAAGAAGTCAGAGAACCGTTCCATCATCATCAATCCTTTGCACTTCGGACAATCCATAATTATTCCCCCCCTCGTTATGTAAGTGAACTGACACGAGAGGGAATAGCAATTTGCGATCCAGCACGGCATCTCCGCAATATCAATAACTTAGCACTGTGGGAACTACTTATACGTACAACTCTGTACACTCTACTGTATCTATTTTCAATTTTGTACGGCACCGCGATTTTGGCGAGAACGAGACGGGATGACATTGAAAATGCGGATAGGGATACTTTGAGGACGATCCCCACGTCTTATAGCCTGCAGCTGGCCCCTTGAGAAAAGACTCCCAAGAGTCCGCGCACTGTGAAACGGGGGGCTCTTCAGGGAAAGTAGAATGTCTACGTTTTTTATTCTGGTTCGCACCGCTCCTATAGTACAGTTCGGCGCTTCAATGATTTTTCTCGTCAAAATTGGATACAAAACGGGCTAGCAGCATTCTACGTATGGGCACATTCAACGACTATCCACATGAGGGGTCTATCTTGAGCCAAGGGGCTTTGCAATGAGCACCTCAGTTTCTTTCCAGTCAACCAGGGTTGCGATCGGCGGGTTGAGCATTATTCGTGCACCACAGTTTCCCAAACCTCCGGGCATGTGGACTTTTACGGCCTCAATGACACGCCGTGGCAGATTGGCGTGCCATTGAGTTGCCTGGACAAACGCTGAACTTCTGACGATGTCCTACCCGCACACCCGCTATTTCGACAGGCTGGGCGTCGTTCAAGAAGGTGCATTGGCGGATTTATCGTTGGTCGACGGCAACCCGGTAGAAAACATCGAAACTTCGTGTTACCGTGAAAAATAACTTACAGGAAGACACTCAAGGGAGGCGTCTTGTGGGCATTAACCAAGGAGAAACCCATGAATAACAAACAAAACTCAAGCGTGTCCGGTATGTCACTGAATCGGAGGAGCTTCCTCACAACCTTGGGCGTTGCCACTACCGCCGGACTGCTTGGGTTCACCCTTGATGGCAGCCCCGCTTACGCCGACGCGTTGAGCAAAGAGCAGCGCGAGAAGATGACGCCTGACGAAATCATCGCGTATGCGAAGATAGGTAACGAACGATTCCGCGCGGGCCTGCGTAAGAACCGCGATTTCCTTCGTGAGCAAACGACCAGCGCCAAGGGTCAGCATCCGGCGGCGGTCGTTCTCAGCTGCGTTGATTCCCGCGCGCCCGCCGAAATTATCCTCGACCTCGGTATCGGCGACATGTTCAATTCGCGCGTGGCCGGCAACATCGTCAACGAGGATATCCTCGGCAGCCTGGAATTCGCCTGCGCTGTGGCCGGCAGCAAGGTTGTGCTGGTGATGGGTCACACCGCATGCGGCGCGATCATGGGCGCGATTGACAAAGTCCAACTCGGCAACCTCACCGGTCTGCTGGAAAAGATTCGCCCGGCGATCGAGGCGACACAGTACGACGGCGAGCGCACCTCGAAGAATGATAATTTCGTGAACGCCGTCGCGCGCAAGAATGTGGAATTGACAATCGCCGGAATCCGCGCAAAAAGCCCCCTGCTGAAGGAACTGGAAACCAAAGGCAGCATCAAGATCGTCGGTGCGATGTATAATCTGGCTACTGCCGGGGTGGAAATCTTCTCGTGAGAGAACGCGTGTCACGGACATGAGCGAGCAAAGTCGACCGTGAATACGAAGAGGCGAGATGAATGATCATCTTGCTCTGACCCGATACGCCGCGTTGTCTGCCGAGTCATTGCAGGCTCCTGTGATGAGATTGCCTTCCCAGTGGCCCGGTGCCGTGAGGGCGGCTGCCTTCAGCGGGGCGTTCGGCCATCGGTGTCATATGGGGAGTCTTGGCAGAAATGATCGGTCTCTCGCGCCCGAGGTCGACGCCCTCGCGCGCTTGACGCAACGCGGTCGGCAGTTCGCTGAGCAGGGCTCTCTGTGGCAACACACATAGCCCCACATAGATGGTCTCTGCCGAGAGGTGCTTCTGCATGTCGTCAGGATTGCGTGTCGGAGGTACCAGGCAATTTGCTCAGGTGCGTGGCCCTCAGCCAGATGTGTCCGTACTGACTGTCACTCATTATCGGAATCAGTCCTGGTAGGGGGATGTAGGCGTACAAACTGACACCGTTAGGAAAGAGAATTTTGCTGCTTGAACGGGGCGGCTATTTGTGAAGGGCTCGAAATAGTGTGTGAGAATTGCAGCGCGCCGGGGCCTCTTTTGCAAGAGGCCCCGGTGGCCCGAAGACGGTAGGATATAA
>JAABQN010000076.1 GCA_011391455.1 Nitrospiraceae bacterium | reverse complement strand
GATATCCAATTGGAAGCGGGCCAGGCGACCGAGGCGCTGATGACAGGCCAGACACAGAATATCCATCAGACGATGGTGGCCTTACAGGAAGCCGATGTGTCCTTCCAGCTGATGATGCAGATCAGAAACAAGCTGGTGACGGCGTATGAAGAAATTCAGCGGATGCAGATTTGACAGGATGCTGAAAAAGGTCTGCCAGTCTGTTCGGTCTGTCTGGTCTATCTGGTTTATCCGGGTTCGTTGGTGTGATTCTGAGCATGAAAGAAACCATGCGAAAGAGCTAACCAGATAGACCGAACAGACCAGATAGACGAGATAGACCGTTTCCGCAGTCCACTAGCGAGGAGTAAGATTGCCCATGTTATCCAAGTTTTCCATCAATCAACGCATGATCGTTCTGGTTGCGCTTGCCGGCTCTATTGCCGGTCTCATCGCGATCGCGCTGTGGACGCAACAGCCCGATATGCAGGTGCTATTCACGAATCTTAATCCCGAAGATGCGGGAGGAATCGTGGATAAGCTGAAAGAGACAAAAGTGCCGTATGAGACGACCGGAGGCGGCAATACGGTCCTGGTTCCCAGCGCACAAGTTCATGAATTGCGATTGCAATTGGCCACCCAGGGGCTTCCCCATGGGGGTGGTGTGGGCTTTGAGATTTTCGATCGAACGTCGATCGGCATGTCCGATTTCGTCCAGAAACTCAATTATCGTCGTGCGTTGCAAGGGGAACTGGCGCGGACTATTGCGCAAATGCCGGAGATCGAACGGGCCCGCGTCCACCTCGCCACCCCGGAACGGCGCTTGTTCTCCAACGATGAGAATAATCGGTCGCGCGCGTCCGTCGTCTTGTCGTTGCGGAATGGACAAGCCCTTGCCAAGACGCAGGTAAATGGGATCGTCCACCTCGTGTCGAGCAGTGTCGAGGGTCTGCAAGTCAAGGATGTTACCGTGGTGGATGGCCATGGACGGCTCCTTTCATCGGCAGCCGGCAGCGACGACGCAGCGGGACTCACAGGGTCGCAGCTGGAATACCAGCGCACGGTTGAAAAGGATATCGAGACACGCATCCAAACGATGTTGGAACGAATCGTCGGGCTGAATAAAGCCGTGGTGCGGGTGTCCAGTATTCTCGACTTCCGCAAGGTGGAAACGACTGAAGAGCGGTACGATCCGAACAGTCAAGTCGTTCGAAGCGAGCAGCGGGGCCAGGAAAAGGCCAATGGGCTCAATGGCGTATCCGGTGGCGTGCCGGGCGTCCAGTCGAATGTCCCGGAAGGGACAGTTCAAGAGCCGGCTCAAACGAGTTCGAGTAACAATCAGACCAAGAACGAAACCGTCAACTACGAAATCAGCCGGACGGTCTCCCGGGTCGTGGAATCCAGCGGCAGCATCAAGCAACTTTCCGTGGCGGTGCTGGTGGACGGTATCTATGAAATGGCTGCGCCGTCCGAGGCAGGGAAGGCCGGAAGCGATACGGCAAAGAAGTATCTGGCACGGCCTGAAGAGGACATGAAGCGTATCGAAGAGATTGTCAAGAAAGCCATGGGCTATTCGGCAGAGCGGCAGGATCAAGTCCAGGTGACCAACGTGCAATTTGATATCGCGACGGAAGAGCCTCCAGCGCAGGGTATCGAGGCTGCGGCAGAACCGGCCAACTCCTTCACGCCCTATATCCGCTATGGGGTCGGAGGAGGCCTCTTTCTTCTGATCCTCTTCATGGTAGTGCGTCCATTGATGTCGATGCTGGGGACGTCCGGGTCGTCGTCCGGGTCATCGGCTGATGGGGCTACGCCGCCGCTTCCCGCATCGGTGAGTCAGATCGAAGCGTCATTGACGGGAAGGCCCCGCTCACAGATCGTCGATATGGCTCGGGGCAACCCTGACACTACGGCGCTGGTTGTCAAACAGTGGCTGAAGACCAGCTAGTGAGGCGCATGTAGCGATGGCCACGGAACTCAGCGGCGAGCAAAAGGCGGCTATTCTCCTGAAAGCCATTGGAGAGGACGCCGCGGCGTTGGTGATGCAAAGCCTTGACCCCAAGGAGATTCGACGACTGGGGGCCTCCATGAATGCGACGGCGAATATCACCAGGGAAGAGGAATCGATCGTCATCGATGAATTTGAGAAGGCGAGCGCAAACGGTCAGATATCATTCCATGGAAAAGATTTCATTAAAACCATTCTGACCAAGGCGCTCGGTCCTGAAAAAGCCAGCCGCATGCTTGAGTCCATGACCAGCAAGGTGTATCCGGGGCTCGACGCAATGAAGTGGGTCGATGCCAAGGCCGTTTCACAAATGATCAGGACCGAGCATCCCCAGACGATCTCCGTGATCCTGGCGCACATGGAACCGGATCAGGCCGGTGTCGTCATGGCCGACTTACCTGAATCCCTTCGAGCGGATGTCGCCTTGCGCCTCGCGACGATGGAGGACTTGCAGCCGAGCGTGCTGGAGGAACTTAGCGATGCGTTGCAGAGTTCACTCGTTGCGAATACGGGCACTCGTGCAACGAGCGTTGGAGGCGCTGAGGCGGCCGCGAATATTCTAACAACCCTCGACAAAGCGACGGAGGGGGGCATCATGTCGAAAATCGCCGAACGTGATCAGCAATTGGCCGATACGATCCGAGGGTTGATGTTCGTCTTCGACGATCTGATTAAGCTCGACGGCCGTGGCATGCAAGAGCTCATGAAAGAGGTCAGCAAGGAAGATCTTCCTGTGGCATTGCGTGGCGCGAGCCCGGAAACCAAGGAGAAGTTCCTGAAAAATATGTCGAGCCGGGCGTCGGAGATGTTGAAAGACGATATGGAGGCAAGGGGACCGATGAAGGTGGCGGATGTCGAGAAGGCGCAGCAGAATATACTCAAAGTCTGCCGGAAACTTGAAGAAGAAGGGCGCATCGTCATCGCCGGCGCCGGTGGAGCGGAGGCAATGCTGTAAATGGAACAGGCTGTGAACGGACAGTCGGCAGTCGCTCAGCCATACGCCGGCCCCAGCGGGCAACGAAATAGTTCGATCTTAGTCGTCGACGATGAGGAGGCGATCAGGGAACTACTTGTGAAGCTGTTGCAATCGGCTGGGCATCGTGTGCGCGCGGTCGGGTCTGCACGGGAAGCCTATGCGGCATTAAAAGAGTCTCCTGTCTCGCTCCTGATCACCGACGTCAAATTGCCGGACCAAGACGGGATTGCGCTCCTCCAGCAGGCCTGTGAGCTCGACCACCGCCTGATGGGGCTGGTGATGACCGGATATGGGACCGTGGATCTCGCGGTTCAGGCGATGAAGGCTGGAGCGGCGGAGTTTCTGATGAAACCGTTCGAAGTCGAAGCGCTACTGCTGAGCGTGAATCGCCTCCTCGATCTGTATCACCTGCGTTCGGAGAATACGGTCCTCAAGCAGGCGGTGATTCGGGCCTCCGGGGTTCGCTGCCGCAGTCTGGCACTGACCGATTTCGACACCGGCGATCGGTTTGTCGGCGATCAGAGTCTCTCGGACTACGATCAAGGGATCGTTGAGGGTGAGCGACGAGCAGAAACGCGAGTCGCGGCAGCCAGACAACAGGAGCAGATGCTCTTAGCCGGCGCAGTTCGGCGCCTCGATGACACACGGGCATCGCTGCATCAGACCGTTGAAGATGACGTGACGGCCTTGGCGTTCAGCCTGGCGACGCGCATCCTGCGCGACACGATGATCGAACGTCAGGATGCTGTGACCACATTGATGAAGTCGGCCTTGGCGACGGTTCGGGAGGCTGGGGTCGTCACGGTGCGAACGCATCCGTCAGACGCGCCTGTCCTGGAGGCGGCTCGCGCGGAGTTGTGCCGCGATCGTCCTCCTGGTTTTTCATTGCATGTCGAGGGCGATTCGTCTCTCGCGCGCGGAAGCTGTGTCGTACAATCGACGAATCGACTGGTTGATGCCTCACTGGACCAGCAGTTGCTGCGGCTCGGAGAGGCCCTACAGAAGCGAGGGCATCGTGAATCTCGTCGATCTCATTGAACAGACAGACCCCCTTGCGGTCTCGGGTCGTGTGGCGCAGGCCGTTGGGATTGTGATCGAAGGCTATGGTCCCATGACATCGGTCGGGGAACTGTGCGATGTCACGCGCGAAGATGGAGGGGGAATCGTGCAGGCGGAGGTAGTGGGATTTCGGGGCGATCGTGTGTTGCTGATGCCGCTTGGTGAGATGCGCGGGATTGGGCCGGGCAGCCGGATTCTGATGAAAGGACACTGTGCCTCGGTTCCAGTCGGCCCACAACTGCTCGGTCGTGTGCTCAACGGGCTTGGGGAGCCATTAGATGGCCGCGGTCCCCTCATGACCGAACAACACTATCCGTTGCATGCCGCGCCGATCAATCCTTTGAAGAGAACGCGCATCGCAGAACCGCTCGATGTGGGTATCCGGGCGATCAACGCCTGTCTGACGTGTGGCCGTGGTCAGAAGGTCGGCATCTTTGCCAGCTCCGGTGTCGGGAAGAGCGTGTTGCTTGGCATGATCAGCCGTTACACGAAAGCCGACGTGAATGTCATTGCCTTCATCGGTGAACGGGGGCGGGAAGTCAACGAATTTCTGGAGCGAGATTTGACCCCTGAAGCGCTCAGTCGTTCGGTGGTGATTGTCGCGACATCAGACCAACCACCTCTCGTGCGATTACGAGGCGCGTCGATTGCGACGTCGATTGCGGAGTATTTCCGCGACTGCGGGAAGCAGGTTCTCTTGATGATGGATTCTCTCACCCGCCTGGCCCATAGCCAACGAGAAATCGGGCTCGCCATCGGGGAGCCTCCGACCACGAAAGGGTATACCCCCTCCGTCTTTACAATGTTACCCAAGCTTCTGGAACGGGTCGGGACCGGTTCCGGTTCCGGCGCGATCACCGGGCTCTATACGGTTCTCATGGAGAGCGATGAACTCTCCGATCCCATTGCAGAAACGGTCCGGTCGATTCTGGACGGCCACATCGTGCTCTCAAGGCAGTTGGCCGCACGCAACCATTTTCCGGCGATCGACATCTTGAACAGTACTAGTCGCGTGATGAAAGACATTGTGGGGCGCGATCACTATACGGCAGTCCGGTCCATGATCGAACTTCAGGCAAGGTACCAACAATCTGAGGATCTCATCCTGCTGGGGGCCTATAAGGCCGGCACGAACCGCGATCTTGACAAAGCCGTGGGGGCTCAGGATGGCATCAACGCCTTTCTTCGTCAGGATATCGAGCAATCCGTCTCGATCGAGGCCTCGATCCAAGAGTTACTAACCCTGGTGAAGGCGACAGCATGAAACTCGATGTGTTGAGACGTTATCGAGCCCAATTGGAAGAGGTCGCGCGGATGGACCTCTTCCAGCTGCGCCAGGAGCTCCATGAGGCAGAAGCGCGCGCTCGTCTGCTTGATGAGCATATGAAACATACGACAGACGCATATCTGGCAAAGGCCGGTGGAGTAGTCGCGCTGGATGAGTTTCTCGTGTGGCAGTCCCGTTTTCAGGCAGGGACATCATTATTGGCACAAGCCCGGCAGGAGGAAGTACGTCTCAGTGAGGCCTGGAGTCAGAAGCAGAATGAATTGCGCGAAGCGATGCAAGATCGTCGTACTGTCGATCGGTTGGCTGAACGGATGTGCCAACAACGTCAGCTTGTGCAGGATAGAATCGATCAAATTGAAATGGATGAGGCGGCGCGTCGGACGAGTGTGGCGTAATCAGATCAACCAAATGAACCAGATCAACCAAACAAACCAGCGTGAGCGTTCTGCATGGAGCGGCCGGTTGTGGGCAGTCGGCGTAGGAATTAGCCTCATCATCGTCATGATCTGGACGATGCTGCAGCTCGTCCAGGCTTCGGCTGAGCAGGGGGTTGAGCCACAGCGGCCGGTATCGACAGAAGCGATGAAGAAATCAGAGGGTGAATTGCCCGCGCCGGAGGCTGAACTGCTCCAAGGACCAGCGCTCGTTGTGCCGGAGGAAATGGTTGCTATGTTTCAGCAGCGGAAGCAGGACTTGGATCGTCGCGAGCAAGCAGTTCGGACGGCAGAGGGGCAGTTAGCGATTCTCAAAGCTGAAGTTGAGCAGATATTGAGCAAAGTCGAGGCGGTAGAGAAACGCCGCCTCGAGCAGGAGAAGGCGGTCTTGGTTCAACAAGCTTCAGAGGGCAAACGACCAGTCGACATTCGCGCGCAACAGCTAGCGCAGCTGGCAAAAATGTATGAAAGTATGCCTGCCGAGGAAGCGGCTGCGCGAATTGAGCGAATGGCGGACCGGAAAGCGCTGGAGATTCTTCGTTTGGTCAAGACGAAATCGGCCGGGGCGATTCTGGCACAGGTAAAAGTCGAACGTGCGGCGAAGTTGACGGAAGAACTACTCGCCGCCCCTTAGGAGAAGAAGATCGTTATTTGGTTTGTTTGGTTTGTCTCGTTTGTTTGGTTGAACGAACCAACCAGATGAACCAAATAAACCAAACAGACCAGACAGACCGGGCTATCTCGCTTGATTCCGCCCTTGCGGAAATTTTTGCCTGCGCACCCTGCATCTTCTTCCCTAGTTCCTTCCATCATCTCTTCATCCCTTCGCTAACTCCGCGCCGAACGGCATATCCGATAATTATCAAGATGGCATAGAGCTTGAAGATGCTCAGGTCGAGTACTCAGATTTTTTGTGCACAGGTCGAAGAGGTTGATCGGCACTATGGATATTGGACTTCTTATTTCCCCTGCAGATTGTTCTGCTGTTTCGACGAGTTCGAGTGCAGTGAGCGAGAAGACTCTGCCTCTGCAATCCGCTCAAAGCGGAACCTTTTCCGCTCTTCTTAATGGTGTGGCACAGAATCTGTCAGATGAGCAGCTCCCCCCTTTCGCCAATGCCGACGATCCGATAGAGCCGGCTCCATCGACGGAAACCGATGACCATCCATTGGGAACAGCATTGAGCGATATCGCAGTCGCGTCGTACTTTGCAATACAGGATCTTCCTGCGGCGGCTTCTTCAGGAGCCGACAAGGCCGAGTCTTTAGAGGGCTCCACGAAGATTGAACTACAGAGCCTCGAATCGACTCCTCTCCTCCCGCAGGGCGTGACTGTCGTTGCGCTCCCTGACGTTCGCTCGATGAGAATGGAGCTTACGCCGGTCGATCCGCGCATGCCCAGAAACATGGACTCTTCCATCGATTCCATGCCCCAGCCGGTCCTCGATCTTGATCGTTCAGATGAGACCGCTGTGAGGCAAGAAGGCGCTCGAATCACGGATGGAGTACCCATTCGAAACGATCGCAGCATTCCAGTCGCTCTTTCTCCTGCTCCCCTCGATCAACCGTCCGGTAACGTGATTCTTCCAGCCAAGACCTCACCGGGCTCCCTGATGACCGATCAAGGGGCCGCTCCTGTTATGGAGGACCAGAGCGCGAAGACTGTAATTCCCGCCGGATCTGTGAATGTGGGGGGACAATCTCTTGAGCGTCTGTCGGCAGGAGTTCAGCCATCGGCGATGGTCCAAGCGCAGGGGACTCAACAGACCACGTTGCCTGGTCAATCTCTATCGGTCCCCGTGATTGGTGTTAGCGAGGGAGGGGAACAAGACCCATTCGGGGCGGATGCGCAGGGAGCAGGAGACGGAACTTTCTTTCGGTTCGGGGAGAGTGGGCCGCCCGAATCGGTGACGCGAGGAAATCAGTCCCAGCCCTTCAATGGGCAATTCACATCGGCGGTGCAGACACAGTCATCGCCTCAGGGAGAGGGCTCGTCCGGTATGACGCCGGCAGCGGATCGTCTCAAGATGGCACAGGCCTTTCTCGGTGAGGACCATTCGGCGACCCTGACAGCGGCGGCTGGAAAGGTTCAGTCCGTCCATGTGGAGCTGCCCGCGCATGACTCAGGTCCACTCAGCGTGAGGATCTCCATGACAGATCAGATGGTGCATACACAGTTCACCACTGATCGGAACGACCTTGGCGCATTACTAATGGGGCGACAGGATCAACTTCAGCAAAGTCTGGCCAAGTCTGGACTGGAACTTGGCCAATTTCAGGTACATATCGATCAGCGAAACCAACAAGAATCGTTGTCGGATCGGCCGTCGCGACGGAATGGTGATGCGCCGGAGCAGCAGCCGGCTTCAGAGGATCGCAACCAGCATGCCCAAGATCGAGAGCGGCAGAATCATCGTCCCCCGCGTGCATTGAGCCTGTTTGCATAGGCATACGTTCATAGATATCGCGATTAACGAAAGGACAAAATCATGATCGATTTTTCTGCGATAAACAATTCAACAGCCACGCCCTCCACGTCGGCCACCGGGCCAAAAGAACTCGGCCAGGATGAGTTCTTAAAGCTTCTTGTCACCCAGCTCAAGTATCAGGACCCGCTCAAGCCTCTCGAAAACCAGGACTTCATTGCACAGACGGCGCAGTTCAGCCAGCTGAGTCAGATGACCGACCTTGTCAGATTGATGAAGCGGAGCGTCGAACTACAGGAATCGACGCTGGCGTCGGCTCAGAAGCCAAGTGTGCAACAGGCGTAGCAGGATGGGGGAGCGGCCAGGTGCCCTTCTTGCTCGCAGAACGCGCACGATGAA
>JAABQN010000075.1 GCA_011391455.1 Nitrospiraceae bacterium | reverse complement strand
TCCGATCTGGTGCAATTCAGTCGCCCGCTTGCCAATTGGGCTTCCAACTCCTGTCCGACTTCCACATCGTTCGCTCGATGGAGAATCTGACCGGCTGGTACCGTTTGAAGAATACTGTAGCCACGTCCAAGAATCGCCAAGGGGCTCAGGGTATTAAGCTGCGCCAGCGTCGCATGGATCCGGTGACGATGCTGCGCCAACATGACTCCCATCTGCCCTTCAAGCCGCTTCGAGAATTGCGGGACTGTCGCCAGACCTTGCTTGATCGCGAGCATAGGGTTGAGACCGGATAGATCACGGCGCGCCTCGTGAACCCGTTCACGCCCGGACGTAAGCAGTTGTTGGACCATTTCGCGCAATCGATCGACCATATCGTCCGTCTGTTGTGCCACTTCCTGGAGACGGAAGCGTATATCTATCACCCCTCGGATGCCGGCATCGAGCCGCTGCCGCTCGAAGGCGCAATGCCGAAACATCACCTGCCCTGTACGGACCGTCAACTCCCGCAATCGTTCCACAACCTCGGCCAACACAGGAACCACAGCCTCTGCTGCCGCCGACGGCGTCGGAGCCCGGAGATCTGCGACAAAATCAGCAAGCGTCACATCGACTTCATGCCCAACCGCCGACACCACCGGGACATGGGATGCGGCAATAGCACGCACCACGATCTCTTCGTTGAAACACCAAAGATCCTCCAGCGATCCTCCACCTCGCCCGACAATGATGACATCCACCGAACCCCAGTCATTCAAATCAACCAGCGCCTCAGCGATTTGACGTCCGGCACTCTCCCCCTGGACTTGAACCGGGGCAATGAGAATATGAACCGTCGGCCAGCGTCGCCGAAGGACGGCCAAGATATCGCGAATAGCTGCGCCGGTCAGTGATGTCACCACACCCACAGTCCGAGGAAATGCCGGGATCGGTTTCTTTCTGTCCTGATCGAACAGTCCCTCCGCCGCCAAGCGCTCCTTTAATTGCTCAAATGCAAGCTGTAATGCGCCGATTCCTTTCGGCTCCACCATATCAAGCACAATCTGATATTCTCCCCGCGGCTCGTAGACCGTAAGCCTCCCTCGCACGATCACCTGCATCCCCTCTTGCAAGGCGAAGCGCAATCGTACAGCTGCGGAGCGGAACAGCACCGCCCGAATTTGACTTGTCCTATCTTTGAGCGTGCAATAGACGTGTCCCGATCCAGGAACACGGAGATTGGAGAGTTCCCCCTCCAAGTAAATGTCGGAGAATTGTTCTTCGATTAAGGTGCGAAGCAACCCCGTTAACTCCGAAACAGTGAATATTCGTTTCGGAGGGACGACTGGAGAGAAGAGGTCGGGAAAACCGGGAAGGCTCGTGGTGAGTCTCCTTTAATCGATGATGCGAATTCGTTCGATCGACAACGCCTTGCCAAGACGCGCATCAAGTTCGAGCAGCACGGCGCAAAAGACAGAGGGGCCCGACGCCACTTCAAAGCGCCGCGGCATCCCGGTCAGAAACTTTTCGATCGCCAACTCTTTCTTCACACCGATGACGGAATGGAGCGGGCCGGTCATCCCAATATCCGTCAGATACGCGGTTCCCTTCGGAAGGATCTGATCATCGGCTGTTTGCACATGCGTATGGGTCCCGACTACGGCGACAACCTCTCCGTCCAGATAATGCCCCATCGCCATTTTCTCTGATGTGGCCTCCGCATGCATATCAACAATCACCGCAACTGTTCGCTTCTTCAGCGCGGCCAACTCTTTTTTGGCCACCTGGAACGGACAGTCCAATGTCGGCATGTATGCCCGCCCCATGAGCTGGAGAACGCCGAGTTGCTCCCCACCTGCCGACTCGACCACCACACTTCCGTTGCCCGGCACACCGCTCGGATAATTGGCCGGACGAAGTAGTCGTGGCTCCCGGGGAAAGTAGTCGAGAATTTCCTTCTTATCCCAGGCATGGTTTCCGGTTGTAATCACCGCGAGACCGAGGTCGAATAATTCTTCTGCCAACTCCGGCGTGATGCCAAACCCACCGGCTGCATTCTCTCCATTCCCGATCACGATGTCGATTTGCCGCTGAGCCACCAGCCGCGGAACAGCCCGAGCCAGCGCACGACGCCCAGGCTCTCCAAAGATATCGCCGATGAAGAGAACCTTCACTTGGCGTACTCCACATACCGGCTCTCCCGAATCACGGTCACTCTAATCGTACCGGGATAGGTCAGCTCCTGCTCAATCTTCTTCGCCAAATCCCGAGACAGTTGGAACGACTCAGCATCGGTAATGTCTTCCTGTCGAACGATAACACGAATTTCTCGGCCTGCTTGAATGGCATAGGCCTTCTGCACCCCTTTGATCGTCGTAGCCAGCGACTCCAGCTTCTCCAGCCGTTTCACATAAGTCTCCAAGGCCTCCCGTCTGGCCCCAGGTCTGGCCGCAGACAACGCTTCAGCCGCAGCGACCAACACCGATTCTGGACAGATCGGCTCCACTTGCTCGTGGTGCCCTGCAATGGCATTCACAATTTTCTCGCTCTCGCCGTACTTCTTGGCGATCTCAGCGCCCAGCATGGCATGGGGGCCTTCTTCTTCGTGACTGACGGCTTTCCCGATGTCGTGCAGCAGCGCCCCCCTTCTCGCCAACTTCACATCGAGGCCAAGCTCCGAAGCCATGATCCCGCAAATGTATGCGGCTTCACGCGAATGATAGAGATTGTTTTGTCCGTAGCTGGTCCGGTACTTGAGCCGACCGAGAACCTTGATCAACTCCGGGTGAAAATCTGAAAGCCCCAGTTCAAAGATGATTTTCTCGGCCTCGTCATACATGAGTTTATCGATATCGACTTTGACTTTTTCGACGATCTCCTCAATCCGCGTCGGATGAATACGCCCGTCATGCATCAACCGTTCGAGCGAGACCTTGGCAATCTCTCGACGCAGTGGGTCGAAGCCCGACACGATGACGGCTTCAGGCGTCTCATCGATAATCAAATCGATCCCGGTTGCGGCTTCGATCGCACGGATGTTGCGCCCTTCCCGCCCAATGATCCGCCCCTTCATCGCGTCGTTCGGAATCGGCACGACAGAAATTGTAGATTCTGAAACGTAATCACGCACCACCCGTTGAATCGAATTGGTAATAATCTCTCGTGCTTCCCGCTCCGCATTCTCCCGCGCCTCTTCTAACGTTCGCTTGGAATACCCAGCGGCCTCGAGC
>JAABQN010000074.1 GCA_011391455.1 Nitrospiraceae bacterium | reverse complement strand
CCAACCGCCTCGAGCCGCGCCTGGCTTTCCATCTCTTGGACAAGCTGCTTCTTCGCCTCTTCAGCCGTAATCCCCGCGATACGCTCTAATGCCTCACGGTGCTCCTTCTCCACTCGAGAACAGGCCACTTCTTTAGCCAACAGCTTCTCTTCTCGCTTTGTGATGTCTTGATCTCGTTTCTGCGCCTCGCTATCCCGCTTGTCTATCACACTGATTCGTTTCTCGATGGTCTCATCCCGCTGAAGCAAACGCTTTTCGACAGTCGCGAACTCAGCCATTTTGACCTTCTGGTCCTTCTCAAGTTCCTCTTTCGATCGCAACAGGAGGTCTTTCGCTTCCAGCTTTGCTTCTTTAACGATGTTCTCCGACTCCCGCTGAGCATTCTGTATAGCCTGGCGAGCCTGTTCCTCTTCCTGAGCCTTTTTCGTGGCTCCCGATGAGCGGCGAATCAGCTCAAAGAGACCGATTCCGAGCAGTCCTCCTAAGAGTCCTGTCAACAGATAGGCAATTATTGAGGTTGACATTGGGACTTCCCCTTTACAATCTGGAGGCGAGAAGAATCATGCTTCTCAGCCTCGCTCGATACAAGGTTATTCAACGGTCGTAAATGAGAAGGGAGCGCAGTGGAGGATACGGGATAGAAGAGAACGGCCAGAACCGCGGGCTACAGACTTAGTCCGAGAATGGACTCCACGGGGATGGATGCTTTGCTGGATCGAGATAACGAGTACGTCCCCTGTAGGACAGATTCCACGATGCCCATCTACGTCGGGCTCCCATCTGCATGAGAGGATTCAACGTACGAACCGGAATCAGCCGTTGGCCGCTTCCGGAAACCGTACTCCCTGACGGCAGCATGAACTCCATGACCTTGCCCAACATCTCCAAGAGATTATACATGAGGTGGACGAACCCTTGAGCGCATTCTAAGTGCCGTAATTTCGCCAGCATCAAAAACTCACATCCATTCCGCAGTGACTGAGGGTATCCTCAGATTCTTGAACCGGTTCGATCGTGACCTATTCGTATCCCAATGGTAGAATCCACTACGTCCCGACACACATGTGGCTACGATAACAAAGGGGACCACCCTTTGCAAGTTGAATCTAGCGAAAGAGCGAGACCGGAACCTGCTCCTCGATCGATTCCATGAGCGACTTCATCCGCCGCTCGACATCCGCCTCACCTTGAGCACGCTTCCGTTCCAGTTCAAACAACTGGTGAGCCAAATTGAGGGCGGTCAGCACGGCGAGTTTGGAGGGGGTTGTCGTATTCATCCCTTCCGCGAGATGGCGCATCTGGCCATCTACAAAGCTCGCGAGGCGCCGAACATCAGCTTCGTCCGCTTCACCGCGAATCGCATATCGTTGGCCATAGATTTCTACATCAATAGTCTTAGTCAAGGGCCACCTCCTTACGTTCTTCAAGACATTCCAACAGCTCAATGTCGCCGAGAACCTTTTCTATTCGAGACTTGATATCTACACGCTCTTGCTCCCACCGTCGATTTGAATCATCTTTCTCCGCAAGTCGCCGTCGAACAGCCTTTAATTCTTCTTCAACCACTGCATTCTTTTTCTTCAACTCTTGAACAAGCTTAACCAAATCTCTAATACGACTTTCGAACGCATCCAATCGATCGAGTGCCATTCCCCCACTCTCTTCCTTAAGAAACCCCTACAGGTTGTGGCGCACTATAGAAACTTGTCTAGATCTTGTCAAGAAATGGCCGTCAGGAAGCCTTGTCAAGCCGTATGTATTCCCGGTAGCTTCGCAAGACGCGCTTCACATACTGCCGCGTCTCCTGATACGGAATCAATTCGATGAATTCATCCTGGCTTCGCCCAGGGTGCTGCGCCATCCAACTTGTTACAATCAGCGGCCCTGCATTGTATGAGGCAATGGTCAGCGCAACATTCCCGGAAAATTGTTCGAGTAGCTGTTCGACATAGCGCACGCCGATCTGAATATTGGTCTCTTGATCGAAGAGGTCATCCCGTCCAACCGCGGGAAGACCCAGCCGCTGCGCCACATTATTCGCAGTCCCCGGCATCACCTGCATCAGACCAATCGCACCGACTCGCGACACAGCTTGCCGATCGTACTGACTCTCCTCTCGAATGATTGCCGCGACCAGGTAGGGGTCGACCGCGCTCGCTCCCTGGCCCTTGATCGTGGGAAGGAGACCGGTCGGATAGGCCGCCTTCCACAACGACGGGTCAAGCATACCACCGGTTCGCTCCAATTTATCTCTGAACCTGGCCCTCGCAAGTCGAAGCGCATGGTGGTAGGCACCCACCTCGCTCAACATCGTTGCAAGCGCCATGAGGGCGTCAGGGTCTCGATTATAGCGATCGGTCAACCCCGCCAACTCACGAGTAGCGTCCAAGTCCAGCCCTAGCGTCTTGAGCTCAATGGCCCGACGGTATGCCGACTGCTGCCCGATTTCGTCCCTGACAGACACAGAACGTGCGGCCTCACCCTTCGCAGACGCGCCACCGTCTGCCGGGACGGTCGCCGAAATCGGTTCTGCTGCGAGGAGCTCCGACAACGGGATATTGATTCGTTCACGAGCCAGTTGGCAATAATAGGTATAGACGTATCGTTGACAGAGTTGCAGGTACACATCGTGCGCGTGTGGCTGCTGGCTCAACTCGGCCGCGCGCCCCATCCAATAGAGCGCCTGAGGTCCAAAATCGCTGTCGTACTGATCGGCGAGTTGACGGAGCTCATCACCCGCTTCACGATACCGCGCCGTACGATAATAAACCCAGCCCGCGCGCCACCGTGCCTCGGCTCGCTGAGACGCCGGTTCTCCGACCTTTGTCACTTGCCGGTACCGTATAATCGCCTCGTCAAAGCGGCTCTGATCTTCCAACCACATCCCTGCGAACAAGATGATCTGGCCCTTTTGTTCCACAGAGAGCGAAGATGTCTGAATCGTGCGAGCAAACTCTAACAACTTGTCGCCCTGTCCTTGTCGAAGATACGTGCGGGCGAGCCAGACCGACCCTTCGTGAGACTCCGGTCCCCCGTCTTTCACCAGGGAATGGAATGTATCCCGGGCCTGATCATACTGTTTCAGCCGTACCTGCGCGATGCCGAGCTTCAGCTTTGCCTCAGCGCGACGGGGCGACGGTGGATCAGCCACGAGAAACTTGCGAAGCTCCTCGATCGCCTCGGCATGGAAGGATTGGCCAAGATATACCTGAGCCCTTGCAAGGCGCTCGCTAGGCTGAACTGCCCAAGGCGCACCACCAAGATTCGAGGCCAATAGCGCTTCCGCTTCTTTCGCTTCCGCACTGTATGCAAACCGAATCCAGAGCTGCTTCAGGGTCTCGCGACCTTCCAGTACATTGTTGCCTCGTAGTTGGCAGGTGCCTCGTCGAAGAAGCGCCTGGGGAGCCCCCGGTTCCTTATCATTCAGTTCCACGGCTTTTGCGAACCACGCCGTCGCTTCCGGACAACTTGACGCTTGATACCACGCTTCCCCTGCTCGATACGCAGCCTTCGTCACCAAATAGGAATCAGGCACGGTCTGCGGAATGCTTTCAAACATCTCCGCCGCTTGTTTGGCCTCACCAAGGCTCAACAACGCTTCCCCCATCCACAATCGGATATAGTCACCCAAGACCGGAAAGTCTCGCTGTGCTGTGCGAAGAAATTGAGTCGCCAGGGCAGGATTTCGCTCAACGAGCAACATTCCTGACAACATACCGGCGCGTTTGGCCCAGACGGTGGCTGGGAATCGGTCCATCAGCCGTTGCAGCCGACTCAACTTGAGTAATAGGACTTGCTCTTTATTATTCAGGGCCTTGGCGAAGCGCTCCTTAGGCAGTACAGCCGCCTGAAAGCAATCTTCCACCCTCTCGCAAATATCACCATCACCCAGCAGTAACGGAGAAGTAGGGCTGGCGAATGCCTGGGTGGGAAACAGCGCAAACCCGCAGAAAGCAATCGCGGTGGCAAAGAGCAGGGTTCGAATGGCTCGCTGATGTCGATAGTCTCGCACCCGTCATCTCCCTCTTGATCTGTAACATATATAACAGTGCGCCGCCCCTGTTGCCAGCAAACCCTCATCCTATGCCTTGTTCCATTTTTTAAGGCTGTGATAGGCTACCCCATGGGTTACGAACGAGACACCCTCCCCTCGCACACAGCTCCCACGAATCTTCTGGCCCTTGATGAAGAAGGGATGGGCCGGCTCGTCCAGCAATTCGGATGGCCCCGCTACAGAACCGGTCAGATTTTGCGGTGGCTCTATCAACATCGAGCCAACAGCATCAACCAGATGACGGACCTCGGCCAAGCGGAGCGAACGGCACTGGCCTCACAAGCCATAATTTCGCGCTCCACAGGCTGTACAGTCTTTTGTTCAATCGATCACACGAGAAAACTCGTACTCACACTCAACGATGGGCTCACCGTCGAAACGGTGCTGATTCCAGACGAAAACCGCTTAACCCTCTGTGTATCGACACAGGTCGGCTGTACCCTGGATTGCGGATTCTGCCTGACCGGTACGATGGGATTGAAACGCAATTTGAAACCACATGAAATCATGGAGCAGGTGCTGACGGCTCAAGATCGCCTTGACCCCAGCGAACGAATCACCAACCTCGTCTTTATGGGAATGGGGGAGCCCTTGGCCAACATGGAAGCCTTGTCAGAAGCCATTCGTCGGCTCACCAACAAACGGTGGGGACTCGGATGGTCACCGCGACGTATCACGGTCTCGACCGCCGGTCTGGCGGCGCGATTGAAAGATATCGCGCCACTCGGCGTCAATCTGGCTATTTCGTTGAATGCCACGACAGACGACCAGCGCGCCAGCCTGATGCCGGCGGTCAATGGTATCGCCTCGCTCAAAACCTTGCTCGCTGCCTGCCGACGTTACCCCTTGCCGCCGACCCGACGACTCACCTTCGAATACGTCCTGCTGGCCGGGGTGAACGATCACGCCGACGATGCTCGCCGGCTCATCAAGCTCGTCCGTGGTATCGCGTGCAAAATCAATTTGATTCCGTTCAATGAATTCCCCGGGAATCCTTTTCGCCGTCCATCGGAAGGCGACATTTCAGCCTTTCAAACCATCGTGCGACAGGCGGGCCTCGACGTGTTCGTCCGTAAGAGCCGGGGGCGCGATGTCCTCGGCGCTTGCGGCCAGTTAGGCAATCTCTCACCCCAATACGCAGAACATGCCTTGACACAAATTGAACCCCGTTGCTAGCATGCACGGTGCGCACCGTCCAAACATGATCTGGCTCAATTCTCGACACATCATGCACATATCCTGGTTGATTGCCGCGACCAGTCTCGTCTTCGCCTTCACATCGCCCGCTGTCGCAACCGAACCTCGTGAGTTCATCCTCTCCAATGGGATGAAAGTTCTGTTAGTTGAAGTCCCCAAAGCTCCGGTTGCCACTGTCCAGGTCTGGTACAAAGTCGGTTCACGCAACGAAGTCATGGGCCGTGCGGGCCTCTC
>JAABQN010000073.1 GCA_011391455.1 Nitrospiraceae bacterium | reverse complement strand
GTAATTCGTCATCCGTTCCGCCGACTAACACCCGCTGCTCAAGCGCTTTCGAATCGATCTGCAGAAAATCGACCAGGTACTTATCGAACCCCACCGTGATGTAGTTGTATTCCTGAATCTTGCCTGCATGCCGCAAGCGAATCTTGTCAATAAACCGCCCCAAGTGGGCAATGCCACCGAGAAGGGCTTTGGGACTGCGGGGATACTTCATCATCTCAGCTTTCTTTTGACGATTATCTTACTTGATCTTCAGGCCTGGCCTCGCGAGACCCAATAGCCAGGCTTGCGTTTCAGATGCATGGATGGAGTTCCTTCCGTATCTCACGCAGTGCCTTGCCCGCAGAAACGGTCTTTGTCGCCTTTCGCTTCCACGCGCCAAAGCGTTTCTTGGCCTCCGCAACCCACACTTCGTCTACCGCTGTCAGACGCGCATGCTTCATCCGAACAAGTAATCGCTCAGCCAATCGCTCGCGCTCCGTCGCCGGCAGCTTCTGCGCCTGTTTCTCGAGAGCCAACGCTCGTGCAGTCATCGCCTTCCTCATGCTAGGGGAACCTACAGCCTCAGTCGAGAACTCTACAAGTTTTAACCAGTCGTTGCAACGGCAGACACCATCCCGTTTATCTATGGTTAAGACCCTACGCGGACTCTTCCTTTGCAGAACATTTTCAACTGCTGCAGGTCACTTGCCCAGAAAAGACTCCCGGTACATTTTCTTGCTCTCCAATTGTTTTTCAGAAGGGACATCACCGGGCTGAACGAGGCGATTAGAAATGTAGGACGCCCAGGTTTTGCGCCTCTGTCCGTATGGCAGCTATTGCAGCATCTTTGTCATTGCGCCATAAGACGAGTCGTGGGAGGATGACGCCATGAAGTCTCGAACTACTTCTCGTAAGACCAAGACGCGCACC
Source organism: Nitrospiraceae bacterium (assembly GCA_011391455.1). Lineage (GTDB taxonomy): Bacteria > Nitrospirota > Nitrospiria > Nitrospirales > Nitrospiraceae > Palsa-1315. Next base: position 7,923 of record JAABQN010000073.1, on the reverse strand, counting down.
ATTGTTCTGCTCGGCTTCGAGGGCGCCGCCGCATTGGATATCACCGGGCCACATGAAGTGTTTGCCCTGTCGTCGCGCCTTGCACTAGGCGATTCAGTTCCCCCTTACCGGCTCGTATTGCTCGCAGATCGCGCCGGCCCCTTCCGCGCGACGTCAGGGCTCAGCCTCGTCGCCGACGGCTCGTGGCATGATTTCCATGGTCAGGCAGATACCCTGCTCATAGCCGGCGGTCCCGATATGACGCACGTGCTGGGAAATCGTAAACTGCTGGCCTGGCTGCGAGCCATGTTTCGTCGGACTCGTCGGATCGGCTCCATCTGTACCGGCGCATTCGCCCTTGCCGAAGCCGGGTTGCTGGACAACCGCCGCGCAACCACACACTGGATGGATGTCGAACGCCTGACCAAAGAATATCCCACGATACGGGTTGAACCAGATGCCATCTATGTCAGAGACAGGAATATCTTCACCTCTGCCGGTATCACTGCCGGCATGGACCTCGCCTTGGCGCTTGTAGAAGAAGATCTGGGCCAAAAAGCCGCTCTCGCCGTCGCCCGTATGTTGGTCCTATACCTCAAACGCCCTGGCGGGCAATCCCAGTTCAGTACGCGATTACAAGCCCAGGCCACCGAGGGACGGCGGTTGGCCTCGCTGCTGGCATGGCTGGCAGAGCATTACCAAGAGTCGATCACCGTGGAAGCGATGGCCTCGCGGGCTGCCATGAGTGAACGTACGTTCGCAAGAGTCTTTGTTTTGGAAACCGGCGATACGCCGGCATACTATCTGGAAAAACTTCGCTTGGAGCATGCAGCTCGCCTGCTCGAAACAACCAACATCTCACTCGACGTGGCCGCCCGGGAGTGCGGCTTCACCGGTCGCGAACAATTACGGCGAACATTCCAGCGTCACAGGGGAATCACCCCCCAGGAATATCACAAGCGATTCCGCACGACCGGAGCCAATACAAAGGATGGCTGATTTCTCAAGGAATGAGTGACACGGCAGAATATTTTCAAAAACCTATAATAAGCGATGGCAGAGGGAGAGAACATGCAACTCGCAATATTATTATATGACGGCGTGACGGCGCTTGATGCGATCGGTCCATACGAGGTACTGCAGGCACCGGGGCTCGGTATTGACGTGCGTTTCGTTGCGCGCGAAAAAGGCATGAAGCGTACCGACTTCGGGCGTTTGGGCTTGATGGCGGACTACACCCTTAAGGAAACGCCCAGACCGGACATTCTATTGGTACCCGGCACCGCACATCCGCAAGCAGTGATGGGCGATCCCGTGGTTTTGGAATGGATCGCGCAGGTGCACAAGACAACCAAGTGGACCACGTCGGTATGCACCGGTGCATTGGGCCTTGCAGCCGCTGGTGTGTTGCAAGGGTTGAAGGCAACCACCCATTGGCTCGCGCTCGACGTGTTGAAGCAATTCGGTGCGATCCCAACAAAAGAGCGGGTCGTCCGTCAGGGCAAGGTCGTCACCGCCGCCGGTGTATCCTCCGGGATCGACATGGCGCTCACCCTGGTTGCCGAAGAGTTCGGAGACGCTGCGGCGCAAACTGCCCAGCTCCTCATCGAGTACGATCCGCAGCCGCCGTTCGATGCCGGCAGTCCCGACAAGGCACCGCCGCAGATTGTGATTGCCGCGCACGAGGAGTTTCGCAAACTCAGCCAGAAATCAGCGGTCTAACCGCAATTCACGCCCCCAGGAGTCAGTGGAGGTATCAATATGGTGCTCTGGTTGGTGGGCCAGCTTCGCGGTCCTGAACATGCGCGCCAAGTTCAACAGCTGCTGGAATATTATCCGGCCCCTCCCTATGAAGATTCGAATGGTGTCTGGAACTGTTTCAGACTTCAGTCAGTTCCAGCTTTCCTTCTCAGCAAAGCCTCGGTGGGTCCCCGTGCCTCCGGTGAGGTCGCGCGGCAGCAGGCCCTTGCTCGGAGTGGCTGAAGATGGGCAGAGAAAGCGACATACGGCTAGAAAAAAACTCTCGGCACATTTTCCGTCTCCAAGGTACCGTTAACTTGCCCTCTTCATTTCCTCCTTCAATCGATCGGCAATCCACATCTTGATAACCGATTGCCTCGTTACCCCAAGACGGCTTGCCTGGGCATCCAGCGACTCGATGATCCAATTGGGAAAATCGACGTTCACGCGTCTCTGCTCATGCCCGGGGCGACGGGTCTTCGAGAGGGCAAGATGAGGTGTGATGTCCTTCCCCTCATCGAACATCTTTTCGAGAATCTTCGCTTTCATAGTACAGTTCCCTCTCTTCCTTTCTGGCTCTTCGGACTGAAATCAACCGAATACGGCCCTTCCGATAGGTAAAAAAGGCCGACCATAACTTCTGACCGAGAGCCGCAACGAGAACATAGCGAGGTTCATCTTCTGTTCTCGCTGTGATTTCGAGCCGGTCCTCATCCTCCCACAGTTGTTGCGCCTCCACAAAATCGATTCCATGTTTTTCAAGGTTGGCCTTGCTCTTCGCAACATCAAACTCGAAATTCAGCATCGGTATAAAAATTATACCAATATGGATCCCTCTGTCAATCAAGGAAGGATTCGATCGCCCGGACACATCTGTCAGCTACAGTTGCTCGGCCTCTCGTGGCTCCACGCGCCCGTCTCGCTTGGCGTCTCCACAGTTTCGTAACGAGCCTCCATGAATCATGCGCGCCAGCCACGCCTTGATGGGTCCCCGTTCTTCCGGTGAGGTCGTGCGGCAGCATGCCAGCGCTCGGAATGGATGTAGATGGGCAGAGAAAACGAATTAAGGCTAGAAAAGACTCCCCGTATATTTTCCTGTCACATTCTTACGTACACACTTGCGGGTTTAACGTTCGAGCTAAGCGGGTATCAGGTAACGGCGGTTGAATTCTTCAATTCGTATTTTGGCCGATCCGCCACAAGACACCAGACGGGTCGAAGAGGCAGAAGTCCCGCATCCTCCACGGCTGCGTTTCTATGGCCGTTACCTTCACGCCGTACTTTGTTGCTACTCCGCTGGCTTGGATGTGATTCCACCAGGCCTCTACGTCTTCGACGAGGATGTGCATCATGAAGTTCTCGGCCAGCGATTCTGCGCAGAAGTCTTGTAGCAAGAAGCTGACATGCTCAAAGTGAAAGTAGGCAACACCACCCCCTTCCGAAGCCATCGTGAATCCAAGGTCTTTGTAGAACTGCTTGGATACCTCGAAGTCTTTGGACGGGACGAAGGCCTTGATTTCTGTGACGCGAAGATTCACCGTAACTTCCCCTTGCGAGGCCTAATCCAGACGCTGTGCCGGACCGATCAATGGTTCCTGGAACCTTTATTCGCCCCAATCCTCGGTGGGTCCCCGTTCTTCCGGTGAGGTCGCGCAGCAGCATGCCAGCGCTCGGAGCAATCAACGTTTCGTGAATTCTTTTCTTTGCTTGAACCTATTCTTTGCCGAGCGCCAGTCTTGCGTACACATTTGGGGGTTTAACGCCGCAGTTGAGCGGCGGCGCGCACGCACCGACGTATGACCGTCCGCTCCAACTGCTTGTTAGACGCTAGCACGACGTACATTTCTACTCGTCCTCGGTGCGGCTGCGCCGCTTTAGGAACGCTCGACCGGCGGGAGACAGGCCGGGATCAGTAGCACCTTCGACGTTTCGTTGGAACCAGGTTTCGGAATGCACCTCTTCAAGAGCTGACTCAAGGAGCTTCTTGAACGCATCGATTGGCACCTGAACGAGGGAATCTCCAACCTCGAGCTCGACCCAAAGGGATTCGTCTTTCTCGTCCGCAACCACCGTGGCGATGGTGTGCCCTAGTCCTCCAAACTTTGTGCTCAGCTCAAGCTGCCGGCCCTGGTCTACCGTGGAGAGCCAGAGCAGTTCGACTTCTGGGCGAATTGCTTGCCGCGTCATAGGTCAATGGACGGCGCGAGCCGTTTCCTGGTTAGTTACTGCGTTGAGGTATCCATGGCGTCTAACAATGTTTAGGCGGATCCATATAAGAACCGGATCTGCCATTTTCTATACGCGTAACACACTTTCAATGATCGTGAACAATATCCCATAATCGACGGTAGTCCAATGAGTTACGCCCTATCGACCATTTATCACGGGTTCTTATGCGGATCCGCATAACACCACCTCCGTAAGGGGGTTCAAAGTCCGTCCAGCGGACTGCGAACACCCCCTGGCCCTCGGTTGAGCACATGCGTGTAGATCATCGTTGTTTTGACGTCGCGATGCCCCAACAACTCCTGAATGGTTCGAATGTCAGAGCCGCTTTCGAGCAGGTGCGTGGCAAACGAATGGCGGAACGTATGGCACGTGGCTCGTTTCGTGAGCCCAGCCTTCGCCACGGCCTCCCTGACGGCTTTCTGTACCAGTGATTCGTCAATGTGATAACGTCCTTGTTCCTTGGTCTTGCCGTTGATCCAACGGCGGTCCTGGGGAAAGACCCATTGCCAGCGCCAGTCCTTCGGCGCGTTGGGGTACTTGCGGTCGAGGGCATTGGGAAGCAGGACGCGGCCCCATCCATCGGCGAGATCCTGTTGGTAAACGGCCTTGACCCGCTTGAGGTGGTCCTGGAGCGGCACCTTGAGCGAGTCGGGCAGCATGGTGATCCGGTCTTTCGCCCCCTTGCCGTCGCGAACCAGAATCTCATTCTGGGAGAAACCGATGTCCTGCACCCGCAGGCGCAGGCATTCCATCAAACGGAGACCTGCGCCATACATGATCGAGGCCATCAACCACTTGTCACCGGTCAGGTTCGCCAAGACGGCTTTGACTTCCTCACGGGTCATGACCACGGGCAACTGCTCGGGCTTTCTGGCACGGATGACCTCGCCTAAGTCGCCTATGCCACGCCCAATCACATGTCGGTAGAGAAAGAGTACCGCCGCCAGTGCTTGGTTTTGCGTCGAGGCACTGACCTGTTCCTTGACCGCCAGATGAGTCAGAAAGGCGTTGATTTCCGGTTCGGCCATCTCGACAGGATGGCGACCGTGATAAAAGTGGCTAAACCGCGTGATCCAATGGCCATACGCCTGTTCGGTCCGACGGGCATAGTGACGGGCACGCAACGCGACATGCAGCCGATCGAACAACTGCGAGTGCGATTCCTGAAACGGTTTCTTCTGTTGAGAGGCTCCCGCAGTGTCCAGCGAAGAATCGACTTCGGTCGGCTCCCCGGCAAAGAGAGTGAGCAAATGCGTGACGGCCCTGTTCGTTTTCGGCACAGTCCAGTATTGTTCTTGCTGATGCCACCGACGGCCAGCCAGTGTCTTGATCTTTGCCACACGCTCAGGAGCATAGGGCACGCGCACGATCAGCCGTCCCTCCTCGCCTGGCCCAATCCGAATCGGAGTTGTCGACATCCTCAACCCCTTATCTCCTACTCTGCACCGGTGTCTTCCGAATCACGCTGTCTCTTCTTCATCTCAGAACAAACCCCGATGAGGGGAAGCATCAATCACGGCGCACATTTTCAGCCGATTCATATGCGCCGTCAAGTGCCACCAGGATGGTTGCCCTGAGAAATACTTCCATTATGGATGGTCAGTTCCAAACCGAGGGTCCCACACCATGCACTGAGCCCGGGTGAGGGATTTCCAATTCTCCATTTATCACTTCCTAATCTTGAGAGAAGTCGCCAGGCTGCCCTTTACTGCGCGCATCGAGCGACCACCGCTTTCCTATTCTTCTCTTCAACCTTGAGGGCGGGCTAGATGCTCTCCCGCTGCGCGTGTCCAACGAGGGGAGTCTGCGACCGCGCGTTGCACGAGCACAGGAGAGCATCTAGTCTGCCCTCTCTCCTCCACGCTTGCTCGTTATCTCTCCAGGGATGGGGGCTGAGTGATCTTCCACTGCGCGCGTCCAACGAGGGCCTTCGGAGGCCGCGCGTTGCGCGAGCACAGAAAGATCATCAGCCTCCATCCCCTCCCCGTTCTGCGAGCGAAGGAGATTGACCAGGTTGGCTCTGACTTAATCGAGGGGAAACTTCAGGAGACTGACTTCTTAGCCGACTTCCCAGCGTGAAGATACTTGTCGATGCCCGCCGCCATTGTTCTTCCTTCGGCAATGGCTCAAACGATTAACGAGGCGATAAGCTCATCGCCTCCCATTCCTCTTTTTTAATCAGTCTTTTCGGTTTCAATGCACCGCTCGCATAGGCCAGGCGAAGTGCTTCCTCCAGCCATGCCAAACGTTGGGCCGGGGTAGCAGACAGCGTCGCTGAGAGCAGATTTTGGGCGTCAGCATTCCAGTCTGCTAGTTGCGCCACGTCCGAAAACACTGCAGGCTTATTGGCCATATCAGCAATCTCCTTTTTGTCGTTGGATCGTTTGCAGCTGCTCAATATCCGCTAAATCTTAAGGGGTTCGAGCGGAAAGTTTGGCGATAGAGATTCCGCCTGAGAGGAATTTTTAGATACGTTAGACAGGGCGCCAATAAAGGCTTGGCCCGATTTGTTCAGAATGGTTCTTGATGTAAAGTTTAATGCCCAAGCCAAACTCGGCAGCGATTCGATTACATTCTTTCAATCGAGTCTTCTTCTCAGTCATCGATGTAGCACGCTCTACCAATCCGATGGCTTTGGCAAGGCGCCATCTCAGCACAAACTGTTGCGCTTCTTTCTTCGTCATTTCACCGCTGCCTTCGCTGATTTTCCCGCTTGCAGATACTGATCGATCCCTGCCGCCATCTTGCGGCCCTCGGCAATCGCCCAGACGATGAGAGAGGCGCCGCGTTTGGTGTCGCCGCCGGCAAAGACGCCATCGAGGTTGGTCATGAACTGCTCGTCCACCGACACCGCGCCTCGTGCGTCGTATTTCACGCCGAGGCTGTCGAGGAGTCCATTCTTCACCGGGCCAGTAAATCCCATCGCGAGCAGGATCAGATCCGCATCCATCTCGAAGTCGCTGTTTGGGATTGCCGTGAACTTGCCGTTCTCGAGCTTTACCCGATTGCCGTGAAGCTTTGTTACCTGGCCATTGTGGCCGGTGAACTTCGTGGTCGAGATACTCCACTTTCTATCGCAACCCTCTTCGTGCGCATGCGAGGTGCGGAGCTGCATGGGCCAGAGCGGCCAGGGAGTCGAATCTGCGCGGTTCGGCGGGGGCTCCGGGAGTAATTCAAACTGATGCGCTTCGACGCAGCCCTGCCGGTGCACCGTGCCAAGACAATCGGAGCCTGTATCACCGCCTCCGATGATGACGACGCGTTTACCCTTCGCCGTAATCGGCTCATCCGTGACGGGAATCCCCGACGTGCGTTTGTTCTGCTGCATGAGAAATTCCATCGCGAGATGCACACCCTTGAGCTCACGGCCAGGAATCGGCAGCTCACGCGCCTGCTCCGCTCCCATGGAAAGGCCGACGGCATCGAACTGTACTCGCAGTTGTTCACCCGTGATGTCTTTTCCAATCGTCACACTGGTCTTGAACTCCACTCCCTCGGCCTTCATCTGTTCCAGTCGACGATCGATGACCCACTTTTCCATTTTGAAATCGGGGATGCCATAACGCAGCAGGCCGCCGATGCGATCGGACTTTTCGAAAAGGGTGACGCTGTGACCGGCACGCGTAAGCTGCTGCGCCGCTGCCATACCAGCCGGACCTGAACCGACAATGGCCACGGTCTTGCCCGTCTTCATCACCGGCATCATCGGTTCGACATAGCCTTCATTGAAGCCACGGTCGATGATGTTCCACTCAAGGATCCGAATGGAGACCGGATCTTCGTTGATGCCGAGCACACAAGCCCCTTCACAGGGCGCCGGGCAAAGCCGTCCGGTAAACTCAGGAAAATTGTTCGTGGTATGGAGCGCCTTGAGCGCGTCTTTCCAACGGCCACGATAGACCAGATCGTTCCAGTCTGGAATCAAGTTGACAACCGGACAGCCGGTGTTTCCCTGGCAGAACGGCACGCCGCAGT
>JAABQN010000072.1 GCA_011391455.1 Nitrospiraceae bacterium | reverse complement strand
CAACCCGACAGGACATATCCAAAGGACAAAATACACGCCATGGCCACACCGGACTTTCTAAGCCCGACCGACGAGTTTACCCATCGCCATATCGGTCCCAGCGACGCAGACGCTCACGAGATGCTGGCCACGCTCGGTTTGCAATCGCTGGAAGAACTGAGCAAGGCAACCGTGCCCGCCGATATTCGGTTACAGAAAGAACTGGATCTGCCCCTTCACCGCGGCGAACAAGCCGTGCTGGAAGAGATCCGCTCTATGGCCGCAGAAAACAAGATCTACCGTTCATTGATCGGCATGGGCTATCACGACTGCATTACTCCCGGAGTAATTCAGCGCAATATTTTCGAAAACCCGTCCTGGTATACCCAATACACGCCCTACCAAGCCGAAATTGCCCAGGGCCGCTTGGAAGCCCTCCTGAATTTCCAAACGCTGGTGACCGACCTCACCGGTTTGCCCTTAGCCAACGCCTCGCTTCTGGATGAGGCCACGGCGGCAGCAGAGGCGATGGCCATGTGTCTCACCATTTCCCGTTCGTCCGGCCACGAACGGACAGAGTTCTTCGCCTCACAGGACTGTCATCCCCAGACCATTGCCGTGATGCAGACACGGGCGGAACCGCTCGGTATGACGCTGCATGTAGGAGAGACGCAGACCATCGACTTTTCCCAGCCTCAGCTGGCCGGCATTCTGATCCAGTATCCGGCCACCGACGGCTATGTGGGGGATTACAGTTCGCTGGTGGCGCAGGCCCATGCGGCCGGAGTTCTTGTGGTGGTCGCCACCGATCTGCTGGCCTTAACCCTTCTGCGTCCACCGGGAGAATTCGGAGCCGATATCGCCGTGGGCTCCACTCAACGATTCGGTGTCCCACTCGGATTTGGCGGTCCCCATGCCGCGTTTCTTTCGACCGCTGAGACATTTAAGCGACAGATGCCGGGACGCATCGTTGGAGCGTCCAAAGATGTCACAGGAAAGTCTGCCTATCGACTATCTCTGCAAACCCGCGAACAACACATCAGACGTGAGAAGGCGACGAGCAACATTTGTACGGCACAGGTGCTCTTGGCCATCATGGCAAGCATGTATGCGGTCTACCACGGGCCGGAGGGCTTGCGGCGGATTGCCGAGCGCGTGCATGGCTTGGCTGCGGTGCTGGTGGCGGGATTGCGGCAGCTCGGATTCGATATTGTAGCGGAATCGTACTTCGATACGATTCGAGTTCGCCTGACGAAGATGCAGTCCGAGTCCATCTTGATCCGGGCCAACGGAGCAGGCATCAATCTTCGTCGGCATAAGGACCACTCCATCGGGATTGCGCTGGATGAAGTGAGCACGGAAGACGAAATCCGCCGCCTGATGGAAATCTTTATCGGCCACGATCGGCTGCCTTTTCAAGTACGGGACTTGAGCCACAACATCACCATAGGTTTCCCGGCGAACCTCGCCCGCACCAGCAAGTACCTGACACATGCGGTCTTCAATCGCTATCACACGGAACATGAGATGCTGCGGTATATCCACCGTCTCGGTGCGAAAGATCTGTCGCTCGTCCATTCAATGATCCCGCTGGGATCCTGCACCATGAAGCTGAACGCGACGACCGAGATGCTGCCGGTCACCTGGCCGGAGTTCTCACGGCTTCACCCCTTTGCGCCGATTGAGCAGACCAAAGGGTATCAAGAGTTATTCCATCAACTGGAGGCCTGGCTGGCCGAGATTACCGGATTCTCCGCCGTGTCCTTGCAACCGAATGCAGGCTCTCAGGGCGAGTATACGGGGCTGATGGTGATCCGGGCCTATCACCGGAGTCAGGGTCAAGGACATCGGGATGTCTGCTTGATTCCCCTATCCGCACACGGCACAAATCCAGCCAGCGCGTCGATGGTGGGCATGACGGTTGTGACGGTCGCCTGCGATCGACTGGGCAATGTGGAATTAGCCGATCTTGAAGCCAAGGCAGCTCAGCATCGTGATCGGCTCTCGGCGCTCATGTTGACCTACCCCTCGACCCACGGCGTCTTCGAGGCGGACGTACGGCGCATCTGTCAGATCGTCCATACGCACGGCGGGCAAGTCTATATGGATGGAGCCAACTTGAATGCCCAGGTGGGGCTCTGTCGGCCCGGCGATATTGGCGCAGACATCTGCCATCTGAATCTACACAAGACATTCTGTATTCCCCATGGCGGGGGCGGGCCAGGGATGGGACCGATCGTTGCGGCGCGGCATCTGGCGCCATTTCTTCCCGGCCATCCAGTGATGCAACTGGGCGGAGAACAGTCCATCGGGGCCGTATCGGCTGCGCCATACGGCAGCCCCAGCATCGTGACGATCTCCTGGGTCTATATCGCCCTCATGGGGCGGGACGGCTTAACCAAGGCCACGCAAGTAGCAATTTTGAGCGCCAACTACATGGCCAAGCGGCTGGAGAAATACTATCCCGTCCTCTACACAGGCACATCCGGGTTCGTCGCGCATGAATTTATTCTCGATCTACGACCGTTCAAAGAGACGACGGGAGTTGAAGCGATGGATGTGGCCAAGCGGTTGATGGACTATGGATTTCATGCTCCGACGGTCTCGTTCCCGGTTCCCGGGACGCTCATGATCGAACCGACGGAGAGCGAAACGAGAGCTGAATTGGACCGGTTCTGCGAGGCGCTGATCTCGATTCATGCGGAGATACAAGACATCGTCGAGGGCCGCCAGCCGCGCACCAATAATCTGCTGAAAAATGCGCCCCACACAGCACAGATCGTGACAGCCGACGAATGGACTCGGCCCTACAGCCGTGAACGGGCAGCCTTTCCTGCTCCCTGGGTGCGGGACCATAAATTCTGGCCCAGCGTGAGCCGCATCGACGAAGCCTACGGAGATCGCCATCTTGTTTGCACCTGCCCACCGATGGAGAGTTATCAGTCGTAGGGGACTGGCTCCGGTCGTAGTTCTAGGCGAGGACTCGCGCGCCCTAGTACGCCGCCGCGTTCATGCCACCGCGCACACACCAGGCGTGGCCTGTGTGGGTCTTACTGTCGTGGTCTACGAAGCCCCTGCCGAAGTACACGAACCAGGCATCGGAGGCATCTTCGGCACTTGTCGTCGCAGACCAGTAGCCAGCCGACTGGACGTTCTGAAAGGGATGGCCTGACGGCAGGGTCGGCCCTGGAGGGGCCACGGAGGGGTCGATCAAACTTGCCAGATCTGGGATAGACGGCAAACGCCACCCCTTCTGCCCTCCGACGTTCTTGTTGATGCACATAAAGCGGGCGCCATTCCACGTGGCGGTCGGGATCTGCGGGGACTTCTCCCAGACCAGCCCGGTGTTGTCATCCCGAACCGCGTCGTTGTTGAACGAAGCCAACAGCACAAACCGTTGCGCCGCAGGCAGCGCCTTATCCCAGTTCGGCGAGGTGCCGCTCAGATCAATCACCCCCGCACTTTGTGCGAAGGTGGACGGATCGCCCATCGACCCACAGCCTCCCGTGAACAGCCCACCCAGCACCAATGTGCCCATCGTGACGGTGAAAAACCATTGTCTCTTCATCGTTCCCTCCCTTGGCCAAGAAAAACGGGACAGGCTGGTCTCACTGGTTTACTTGGTTTATTTGGTTTGTCTCCGCCTCTCGCCCAAACATCGGCGATTGTGGCAGACGCGCTCATGAAGAACGCAGGCTAAGAAAGCGCTGATTCTGATGACGTGGGTCTGGCGAATGTCGTCTCGCTCGAAGAGTGTGACCGCATAATCCAACGCTTCCAGATAAAATACAAGACTGGAATGACGATCAGCGTCAGGATGGTCGAGCTGACCATGCCGCCGATCATCGGCGCCGCGATCCGTTTCATGACGTCGGCGCCTGTACCGGTGGTCCACATGATCGGGAGCAAGCCGCCCATGATTGCGGCGACCGTCATCATCTTTGGCCGTACCCGCTGGACTGCTCCTTCTATAATGGCCTCACGCAGGTCTTGTACCGTCGCCATGCGGCCTTCCCGCACTCGCCGCTCATAGGCTTCGTCGAGATAGACGAGCATGACCACACCTGTCTCCGCTGCCACGCCGGCCAGGGCGATAATGCCGACCCACACAGCCACGCTCAGGTTGTAGCCCAGATAGTCGAGATACCAGATGGCTCCGATTGCCGCGAAGGGGACGGACAGGAGCACAATCAAGGATTTCGCCAGTGAACCGAAGTTGAGATAGAGCAGCAAGAGAATGATCCCAATGGTCACGGGAACGACCAGCTTTAACCGCTCTTCGGCCCGCACCAGATGCTCGTATTGACCGGTCCAGATCAGCCGGTAGCCGGAGGGTAATGTCACCCGGTCTTGCACCGCTCGTTGGGCGTCTTCGACGTAGCCGCGCAGATCGCGTCCACTGACCGCGACCGAAACCAGACCGGCCAGCGATCCCGCTTCATCCGCGATCGACGGCGGTCCCTGCGTGATAACGAGATCTGCGATTTGTCCGAGTGGAATCTGCGCACCGCTCGGCGTGGGGATCAGCACCCTCTTGAGCCTGTCCGGGTCATCGCGCAGTTCGCGCTTGTAGCGCACATTGACCGAATACCGCTCCCGTCCCTCGACTGTGGTCGTCACGGTTTCTCCCCCGATGGCCGAGGTGATCACCGCTTGGACGTCTCCTACCGTCAGACCATACCGGGCCGCTTCGCGTCGGTTCACAGTGAGATCCAGGTAATAGCCTTCATTCAACCGTTCGGCAAACGCGCTTTTCGTGCCTGGCACGTTTGCCAGGACTTGTTCGATTTCTAAGCCGATTTTCTCAATGATCTTCAAATCAGGCCCCAGGACTTTGATGCCGACCGGGCTCCGCACACCGGTCGTGATCATCTCGGTGCGAGTCTGAATCGGCATCCACCAGATGTTCGGAAATCCTGGAATGCGCAGCTTGGCATCCATCTCATCCAATAACCGGTCCCAGGTCATGCCGGGGCGCCATTGCGATTCCGGTTTGAGGGTAATCGTGATCTCGGCCATGCCGACAAAAGCCGGATCGGTGGCCGTCGGGGCCTTCCCCATTTTGCCGAAGACTCGTTCCACTTCAGGGAAGGTCATGAGCAACTGATCCTGGACCTGCAACACTTTGGCCGATTCAGGGATGGACAGGCCTGGCACAGTGGTCGGCATGTAGAGAATCGTTCCCTCGTTGAGCGGCGGCATGAATTCCGCGCCGAGCCTGGAATAGATCGGCGCCGTGAATCCCACGACGACCACCGCCAATGCAAGCGTCAGCCACCGGACGCGCAGAGCGCCGGCGATGATGGGTCGATACAGCGTGACCAACAGCCAGTTCAACGGATTCTTGGTTTCCGCTCGGATGCGTCCCCGGATCAGCAGGACCATCAGTACAGGGGCCAAGGTCACCGAAAGCGCTGTGGCGAACAACATCGAGAAAGTTTTGGTGTAAGCCAACGGCGTAAACAGCCGCCCCTCCTGCGCTTCCAGCGCGAAGATCGGCAGGAACGACACGGCGATTACCAGCAGAGAAAAGAACAAGGGACGGCCGACTTCTTTGGCCGCCGCGATAATCGTTTCGATCCGGTCTGAATGAGGATTTTGCTCTAACCGCTTATGCGCGTTCTCCACCATGACGATAGCCGCATCCACCATCGCGCCGATGGCGATGGCGATGCCACCGAGCGACATGATGCTGGATGTGATATGCAAGTAGGCCATCGGGATGAAGGCCAGCAGCACGGCTACGGGCAGAATGAGAATCGCCACCAGGGCGCTGCGCAGATGAAACAGAAATACGATGGCGACCAAGCTGACGATGATGCTCTCCTCCAAGAGCTTCTCGCGCAATACGGCTATGGCCCGATGAATGAGATCGGACCGGTCATAAGTGGGAACGATGTGGACGCCCTTGGGTAGAGCCGGCGTGATCTCTGCCAGCTTTGCTTTGATTCGCTCGATTACGGCGAGCGCGTTCTCGCCAGCCCGCATGATCACGATGCCTCCGACCACCTGGCCCTTGCCGTCCAGTTCTGCGACGCCTCGCCGCTGGTCCGGCCCGATGTGGACATGGGCAATGTCCCGGATCAAGATAGGCGTGCCACGTCCATCCGTCCCGACGGGGATCAGCTCGATATCATCGATCGAGCGTAGATAGCCTTTCCCGCGAATGATGTATTCGGTGCCGGCCATTTCTAAGACACGACCGCTCACCTCCGCGTTGCTGTTCCGAACCGCTTCGATAATCGTCTTAATCGGTAACCGATAGGCGGCCAGCGTGTTCGGATCCACTTCGATTTGATACTGCTTGACGAACCCGCCGACCGCCGACACTTCTGCCACGCCGGGCACACTTTCAAGTTGAAAGCGCAAGTACCAATCCTGAAGACTGCGGAGCTGCGCCAGGTCATGCGCGCCGGACTCATCGACCAGCGCATACTGATAGACCCATCCAACCCCGGTCGCGTCAGGGCCTAGAGTCGGAGAGACCCCGGAAGGCAACTTCCCGGTTAGTTTCTGCATGTATTCCAGCACACGGCTGCGTGCCCAGTACAAGTCGGTTCGGTCTTCAAAGATCACATAGACATAGGAGACTCCATATTCTGAAACTCCCCGCACCCGTTTGACTTTCGGCCCAGCCAGCAGTGACGTAACGATTGGATAGGTGACTTGGTCCTCCATCAACGTCGGGCTGCGCCCCTGCCACTCGGTGTAAATGGTCACCTGGACATCGGACAGGTCCGGTACCGCGTCCAGTGGAACCTGAAATCCTGCCCACAGGCCCCAACTTGCCAGCAACACCACACAGAGAATGACCAGGATCGGATTGCGGGCGCTTCCATCAATGAGTCTTGCGATCATGAGGGATTACATTCCTCCCCCGGCGACCGAGAACTGAAACTTTTCGGCAATGGGCGCTTTCCCTGGAACCGTCACGTTGGCCGTTACCACCCATGTCCCGCCCATACCGAACATCACCGTACCTTCATAGAGTCCATCCTTCGTATGACGAGCCGTCACCTTGGAATCAGTCATGCCCGGCATTGGCATCGTGTAGACGAACAGGACTTGCGCGTTGGTCACCGGCTTGCCTACCTGATCGTTCAGCTTGAGCTTGAGCCGCACGTCACCGGCCTTGGGGTGTTCCGGCGCCGTCGTCAAGGCGAGGGATAATCCGGCAACGTGACGGGTTTCTGGAACGGATGGTCCTTTCATTCCCTCCATGCCTTTCATGCCTTCCATCCCCTTCATTCCCTCCATGCCTTTCATATCACTCATGTCCATGCCTTCCATCTTGCCTTCGTACGCGCCGCGCATCTGCCAATCGCCCATGCCGATTCGGCCCATCATGGCCTGCATGCTCGACGCCGATGTCAGCTTGCTTTCCGCGTCCAACAGAAAATTGGCCGAGGTCACGATCCGATCCCCTTCTGTGATTCCTTCCAGCACTTCCACGGAATCCTGATTACGACGACCCAGCTTGACCGGATACGGGGCATAGGCTCCTTCGCCACGATCCATGAACACGAGTTGCCTGAGTCCTGTATCCAGCACGGCTTCCTTGGGAACAACCAAGGTCCTCGCCGCATCGGTCACCAAGGTGACGGTTCCGAACATGCCGGGCTTCAGCCTGAGCCCTGGATTCGGCATTTCCATCCGCACACGCACCGTGCGGGCCTCGGCATTCAGCGTGGAGTAGATGTACGAGACTGTTCCCCGAAACGTTTCTCCTGGATACGCGGCGAAGGTGACTGAAGCCGGCTGACCGAGTGTCACAGCCGCGACCTCGGACTCATAGATGTCGGCAGAGATCCAGACTGTGGAGAGATCCGCCACCTCATACAGTGTCGTGCCTGGTTCCACATATTTTCCTGGCAAGGCCTCTCGCTTCAAGACAATCCCGGAGGACGGGGCGAAGACCGTGAGCACCGGCTCCGCTTTGCCTCGACGTTCCAGCGTGGCCACTTGCGCGTCGGTCACATCCCACAATCGCAGGCGTTCTCGCGTACTGGCCACAAGGGATGCCGCATTGGCTTTCGCATCGCCGAGCGGGCTGATAACCAGTTGGGCCTGAGTTCTCACGGCGAGGAGATGCTCATCTTGCGTGGCCAGGAGGTCCGGTGAGTAGAGGGTGAAGAGCGGGTCGCCTTTGCGCACGGGGCGATCGATCGAATCGACAAAGACCTCTCGCACCCACCCGGAGGTTTTCACGGTGACCTGCGTGAGTCCCCGCTCGTCGTAGCCGACGGTGCCGACCGCGCGAATCTCTCGCATTAATGTTGCGTAGGCCGCTGAGGCGCTCCGCACTCCGATCAACTGTCTTGCCACAGCGGGAACTACGACGGCTCCCGAGGGCGCTCCGGCCATGCCGGGCATGCCCTGCATGACGCCGTCCTTCATCTCCATCTGTTTCATGTCCCCCATTTCAGCTGACTCTGGAGCCGCCAAGACGACTCCTGTTCCGATGATCATGCCAACCATGTCACCCATCGTTCTGTGAGCGGCGAAGAAGCCGGCGGCGATTCCGGCGATCGTCCCGATCGCCACGGCACCAATTACGAAACTTTTCTTGTATATCTGCTGGTTCATCTGTTCCTCCTTGATGATTGCGTTAGCTCTGCCGATCGAGCGTGATGCCTACGACCTGCTCAAGTTCAGCCAGTCGATGCTGGCGGTCTACGAGCGCTTTGAAATATTCAAGCTGAAATCCTCGCCAGGCCCGCTGGGTATCGATCAGATCCAGGAATCCTCCTTTGCCAGCCCGATACCCGGTGCGCGCCGATTCCAGACTCTGCTCGGCCTGTGGCAAGATAGTGGTGCGGTACAAGGTAGCCACCTGGTCGGTCGCTCGGAGCTTGGCCAGGAGGTCGTTGATCTGAAACCGGGTCATGTTTTCCAGGCTATGTTGCTGTGCCTGCGCGACCGAAACCGCA
>JAABQN010000071.1 GCA_011391455.1 Nitrospiraceae bacterium | reverse complement strand
CGGCAGTAGCGTTAGAACCGTGCCCCTCCCCGTGAAACAAGACTAGGCCACTCTCCACATCGATCATCCGTAACCCCAGCGATACCCGGCTGATCTGCTCTCCCTCTGTTCGTTCCCACTGGTGCACTTCGCCGATCACAATGGCCTGCGCACCGACGAGTTTGCCCACTTTCAGCACGTCGGCATCATCGGCATGTTTCAGTTGAACAACCTGCTCCTTGAACACTTCGTCGAGCTCGGTTCGCTCGACCATATTGACGTCCAAATCCAACAACAAGGTCGTCACCATCCCGGCGACACGCGACCCAGACCCCTCTGCGTCTGGCGCATCCTCAAACTCCATGACCGCCATCGTCCGATAGCGATGAATCGTATCTCGATTGATCGGGCCGACGCCCGTCACAACCGGCTCAGGGTGACCACTCATCCCTCCGGACCCCAGTGTGGCAGTACCGGACGAGGCGCAGGCGCGGCGCCGCTGCAAAATAGCAGCTGGTGTGCCCCAGGCACAGAGTTCGTCATTCACCAGCACGATGTGATGGGGATATTCGCGTTGGTGGTCCGCGACGATGTTGGTGAAGGGGTAGAAAATGCAGCCGCCGACCCAGACCGATAGAGGGCAAAGCGCTAACTCATAAAGCCACTGTTTACGGGCGGTAAGGGAATATTCCCAGACCAGCATGCGACCATCGTCACGCAGCACACGATCCGGCCGGCCAACGTGGTCAATCACCTCGGCCTTCGTCATCGGCACGGCCAGCCTGTCCAGCTTGGATTCCGACTTCACAATCGTATAGGCGACCCCACAAGCTGATAGTGCGCTGGCAAGACTAACGATCGCGAGTGTGAGAATGAACGAAGAACACCGGATGGAAGAAACGGCCTGCTGCATCTGCATCGCAGTCAGCGTACCACTCTGGAAGCGAGGGCTGCAACGCGGAGAAATGGGACGGATGGGAATCAGTTGAGGGAGGGGTCGAAGGGCATATCCGCATAATGGCGATAGTTCTCGCCTAGGGTGCTCACGATGTCCGGCCAGATACGTGCGGGATCCTTCTCGAACACCACGCTGGGATCTGCGGGAAGGGTAATCCAGGAACCAGTCTGCATTTCAGACTCCAGTTGCCCTGGGCCCCATCCGGAATATCCGATATAGGCGCGAAAGGCCTCGCGCCCCTCGTGGGCAGTCAAGATACGATCGACAAGGTCAGTATCTCCGCCGAGACAGATCCCATCGAAGACATGATGGGAATTCTCAGGCAATTGATCCAATCGATACAACATCATGACCTGATTCGTTTGCACCGGTCCTCCGGAGAAGAGAACGTGCCGTTGGCCTTCGAGGATCGGTACTTGCGGTAACGCCTCCGAAACCGACATCGCTGTCGGACGATTGACGACCACACCCAGCGCACCTTCGGCCCCGTGCTCGCAGAGCAACACGACGGTCTGCCGAAAATTCGGATCGCGTAAGGATGGCGCGGCGATGAGGAAGATGCCCTTTCCGAGTGGAGCTTTCATGTGCTAATCCTACCGCGCCGGACGGTGTGGCGCAAGCGAGACGAGCAAGACTGGTTGGTCTGGTTTGTTTGGTTTGTTCGTTTGGTTCGTCTGATTCAACCAAACAAACGAAATCAACCAAACAAACCAAATAAACCAGCGCAACCAGTTATCGGTAGAGGGATTCGCGTCGATCGCGGAGCAGATCATTGTAGCGTGTGAGGGCTTTGTTTCGCGCGTCGGCAGGATCGATCTCGATGGTATAGAGTTCTTCCTGATCCCGCGGCGCGCGATGTAAAATGGTCCCGCGTGGAGCGACTACTTCGCTATTTCCAATAAACGTCAGCTGATCTTTGCCGCCTCGCGCTTCGCTCCCTGTGCGATTACTCGTAATCGCAAATACGCGATTCTCCAAGCACCGAACCGGCATGGAGTCCGGGCAATTGGGCAAGATGAGGTTCGAGGGATGACAGATAATCTCCGCTCCCTTGAGTGCCAAGGTGCGAGCCGCCTCCGGAAAGTACCAATCGAAACAGATCATTGCGCCGATCTTGGCCAACCCGATATCCCACACCTGAAATCCTGTGTCGCCAGGCGTAAAGAACAGCGTTTCCTCAAAAAACAGATGTGTTTTGCGATAACACCCGATGAACCCGGAAGGGCCGACGACCACGGCGGAGTTATAGCAGGCAGATCCGGCATGCTCCGGAAGACCAGCGACAATCGTCATCCGTCGCCGCTTCGCAACGTCAATCAGCCGCTGTGTGGTCGGTCCACTTGGCACCGGCTCCGACAGCGTGACGACTTCCTGCTGCGACAGGAACTGATAGCCGGACGCGCACAATTCAGGCAAGACCATCAGATCCGCGTCAGCCCGGTCGAGTGCTGCCACAATCGTATCGAGATTGTGCGACACCTCGCCGAACCGTGGAGTGAACTGAAAAAACCCGACCAGCATGATCGCTTGTCCCTATAACAAAACGGGCAGGGTCGCCCCTGCCCGTTCAAGAAGAACCTTGACCGAATCGTTTACTTCACTTCGGACAAATGGGTGACCGCGCCTTCGGCATGTTGTGTCGCCACATCGGCATGGCCGGCCTTGCCATGGGCGATGGCTTCCTTGAGATGTGTGACCCCTTCATCCAGATGAGGATTCTTCATGTCGGCCGCCATGGCATGCTTGAGGGCTTCTTCACCATGTTGCACCACGGCATCGGCATGGCCGGCCTTGCCATGGGAAACAGCTTCCTTGGCATGGGTCAGAGCTTCATCCACATGTTTGTTCCCTGCAAGAGCGAGCCCGCTCAACAGTGAAAAACCAACAAGAGCGGCGACCGCCGCAACGACCAGTGCTCCGCGATGAATTCTCATCTTCATGGGTTCCTCCTCAGGGATTAAGGTTTATACGACAGGTGACCGGCGTATCCAAATGGTTCTGAATTTCTATCACCTTACACAGCCATTTTGAGACTGTCAAGAAGGCCTGACCTGGGAATCGACGTTCAAGATGCGCTGCAATCCCTTGTCGTCTTTTACCACCGGACAGGCAAAATCCCGACTCCACTCCCACCAGGATCCCGGATAGGTGCGAACCTTCCGATACCCGGCGAGTTTGAGGACGAAATACAGCCAGGCTGACCGGACACCGCCCGTGCAATAGCAGATCACGTCTTGATCCTGCGTCAGACCCTTCTCGGCGAGACTCTCTGTGATCGTCTTCAGATCTTTCACTGTGGCGTTCGCGTGAAGAAACCCAGTCCATGCGAGATGAATCGCGGAAGGAATGTGGCCTGGTCGAGGTATCCCCGATATCTCTTTTCCAAGATACTCTTCGAGGCTGCGCGCATCAACGATTGCGGTACCGGGATGCGGCTGCTTCACAAGTTGCCGCAGTTCGTCTTTGCCGATGATCACGGAATCGACCGGCTTGACGGTAAAGGCTCCAGGCTTGGGCGTCACGGCCCCATGTTCGAACGGCCGTTTTTCTTGCACCCACTTGACCCATCCACCATCGAGAATCCGCAGACGCTGGTGGCCGAGATATTCCAACATCCAGAACATACGGCCTTCGTCTCCCCAGTTGTCGAACGGATTGGAATAGATGACCACGTCGCTGTCCTGACTGATACCCAAAGCACGGATCTTCTGTTCCAAGTGTCCGTGATCGGGGTCGAGCAATCCCTTCGGTACGGCATTGGGGTCGCTATAGTGATGCCATGTCGAATGCACCGCACCTGGAATATGGCCGCCGAACTCGTAGGCCGCCCGCCCTCGCACATCGATCACCACCAGACCAGGCTGTCCCAGGCTCTGCTGGAGAGTTTCGGTATCAATCAGCAACGCGTGTGTCATGTCGGTCCTTCGTAACTACTCAGGTAGATAGGCTGAAGGGGTTCAGGCTGAAGTGTTTGGAACTTCGACCTTCGGCCTGAACCCCTTCAGCCTTGCCTGTAGCCTTCAGCTCCGGCCTTGCAACTTAGCTCATTTGACTGAGGGCTGACGGCTGACGGCTGATCGCTCTTACTCAACGCCGATGCAAGGGCACCGGACAGCGGAAACTCCCGCTCGTACACGACAAACTGATAGGGATCATTCCCCGTCAGTCCATACTTCGTCTGCAACATTTCATGCTGCTTATCGGTCAGGATGTGGTACTGCACACGAGTCTTCACTTTCAAACCCTCCGCCTGAGCCTGCAGTTGGTACGCAAACTGATATTCCCGGCTGGCCAAGGGTAACAGACGGTTATCATACAACTCGACGATGGCCGGTTGCCACATGATCCAGCGGCCCATCGTCGATGTTTGCTGATCAAGCACCCGCCCCTGCCGATCTTCCACGGAAAACTCCACCGTGAAATACCGATCCGGATCGCCGGTGGGAATCTTATGGCCGGCTCCTGCGTTGATTAACGTGAGCGTAAACCCGACTCGATCGCCCGGCTTGGGCGATACCGTGTCGGCCCTTACTTGTATTCCCACCGCCCGTTTCACCATATCGGGATCGTGCCCACCGCGCCAGAGGTGCTTGCGTCCTCGCCGGATCGGGCTATTGGTCGCGATCGGTCGATCGACTTCAGGCATGTGACAACTCTGACAAATGAAGCCTCGCTCCTGCATGAAGAACTTGCCTTCATATTCTGCGTATGTCCCGCAAGGTCCCACGTTATAAAACTGGGCCGGTCCTGACACGACATTGTGACAGCGATAACAGACCTGCGCCGTCCTAAAGTTCGGATCGAACTTAGTCGGGTGCGGCGCGGCTGAATCATCGAACGGTCCATAGATAACTCCATCCCTCACATGGCAGACCGCGCAGGTCACAGACTCCTTTTGATACTCGGGATCGTACTGGGGGTTGGGCTCTTGAATCGCCTTCTCCACGCGCCCTCGCGGAATCTCCTTAATCAAGGTCGGCTGCTGGTTTTCCAGGGGGGTGTGACAGTTCAAGCAGACCCAGACATTCTTGTCCTTTTTCCAGTAGGCCTGAAAGAATGGATCCTCATAGGCATGGGCATGGATACTCGTCTTCCACTCATCGTAGATCTCGCGGTGACATTCCCCACAGGACTCGGCCTTCAGGCTCGTGAGACCTTCCGGAACCTTCTGGAAGGGAATCGCACGGGCATAATCCGACCGCAATCCGAAAATCACGACCGGCTTGATCTCGGTGTAATACAGATAGACAAACACCGCGGCCAGGATACAACCGAGCAGGACTTTGACAGAGATCTTCATGCAGCGAGGAGAGCCTGAATGTGACGATCAACTGAAGCGGCCAGCGCCGTGAGGTTGTAGCCGCCTTCGAGTGACGAGAGAATGCGCCCGCAGGCATGACGCTTGGCAATACCGGCCACGATGCCAGTGAGGTCCGCATAGCCTTCTTCCGTCAATCCCATGCTCGCAAGGGGATCGTCTTTGTGCGCGTCGAAACCCGCTGAGATGATCACGAAGTCCGGTTTGAAATCATCGGCCGCCGGCACCAACGACTTCTGAAAGACGGAACGATACTCTTCATCGCCCTCACCCGCTTCCATCGGCACATTGATCGTGTACCCTTCGCCTGTTCCCCGTCCTCGTTCCGACTCTCGACCCGTTCCCGGATAGTGAGGAAATTGATGCGTGCTAAAGAAGAGCACAGAGGGATCGTCTTCAAAACTGTGCTGCGTGCCATTCCCATGGTGTACGTCCCAGTCGACAATCAACACGCGTGTGAGACCATACTTCTTCTGCACATAGCGGGCGGCAATCGCCACATTATTGAAAAGACAGAAACCCATCGCGTGCCCCGCTTCGGCATGATGCCCCGGCGGTCTCACCGCACAGAATACATGCTCCACTTGCTTGTTCATGATTGCATCGACAGCGGCCAAGGCCCCGCCTGCTGCCAGGTAGGCGGCGGGCAGAGATCCGGGAGACATGGAGGTATCGGGATCGAGTGAAACGCGCCCGCTCGCCGGCGCGTGGGTCTTCAGCATCGAAAGATATGCAAGCGTATGGACCTGTGTAATCCATTCGTCCTCCGCCTCTCTCGGTGCAATCATTGTCAGCCGAGCCGCCGTACCGCTCTGCTCCAGCTGCTGCATGATGGCACGCAGCCGATTAGGCGACTCTGGGTGCCCGGCCCCCATGTCATGGCCGAGATAGCGTGAATCGTAGACGAGGCCGGTTTTGCCCATGATAAATTCCGTGAGGCGTCAGGCGTGAAACGTTAGGCGTACGTCATCGCAGAAGAAACACAACCAGTCAGACCAGATTAGCATGCAGGAATCAGCATAGACAACGAGCGCTTGCCACTGCTATCGTCACTCATACCTGGAGGAATACATGGAAAATCGCCGCATCGAACCGCTCAAAAAAGTCCTGGCGATTGACCCGAACGACGAGGTCGCCTGGTTTGGTCTCGGGAAAGCCTACATGGAAGATGAGAGCTTCGAAGAAGCAGCCAAGGCCCTGCAGCAATGCGTCACGGTGAAACCCACCTACTCAGCCGCCTACTATGCCTGGGCCCAATCACTGCATAAACTTGGTCGAACCGACGAGTGCCGAACCGTCTGCGCCACAGGAATCGATGTGTCCACGAAAAATGGCGACGCGATGGTGACCAAGAATTTTGAACTACTCAAAAGTTCGCTGCCTGCCTAGGGATGAGACTTCATCGAGAGGGTTGAAGTCAGAGGTTTTTGGAACTTCGAACGTCGAATCGCGCCTGTCTCACGCTTCACAAACGACGTTCGCTAGACCGGCTCCGCCCCTTTGTCATCGTCGTCATCATCGGATGAGAGGCCTAAAGCTTCCGGCTGGCGCTTGGCGATCTCCTCGTACACTTCATCGAGCCAACGGCTCGCGCAGCCGAGAATCTCCCTGACCAATGGTTCCGTTTGGCCCGTTCGTTTGATGGTCCATTGGCACACATATTCCAACAGCACATCCCGTTCGAACCGCTCCGACGATTGCATAGCCAACGACGCCATTTCGCCTAGCCCTGTCATGAGAATCTCAGCCACCGTGTCACGCCCATAGGAAGTGCTGGCTGTGACATATTGGACGGCCCGGTTCAGTTCTTGGTCGGTCATAGAGTCTCCCGTCACTCGCGCGCATCATACCGAGAATGCCACCACAGATGGAAGATTCTCCCGAAGCTAGTGAAAAACTCTGCGGCCTCGTCGGCAGGAATGGTATGATCGTGTCCGAATACGCCCAGCCTACATGATGCACGAGGGCGAAATGGAGGAGATCCGACCTATGCCTGTGAAGACCCGCCGAAAACTTTCAACCTCACGCAAAACCTCTTCTTCGAGACAGCAGAAGCTTGCCTATTCAGAGCGCTGGGATCTTTCACATTTGGCAGAGGATCCGGTCAAGCGCTTCGAGACCCTATTGGGAGAGATCGAGTCGAAGGTGGTCCAATTTGAATCTACGCGGGCCCAGCTCAGCCAGGCCATGGCAACATCCGTCTTCCACCCGCTGCTGGCACTGAGTGAAAACATCGCGGCAGCATCGTCCCGAATCGGCGCCTATGCCTATCTCTGGTTCTCCGAAAACACGAAAGACCTCGCCGCTCGTTCGTTTAAGACCAAAGTCGAGGAGCGGCTCACGGCGCTCCAGAATCGACTGGTGTTTTTCGATCTCTGGTGGCAAAGCGTCGATGAAGACAATGCCCGACGGCTCATGACCGGTACCGGCACGCTCCGGTATCACCTCGAAACCATTCGCCGGTTTCAACCCCACACATTGTCTGAACCGGAAGAGAAGATCGTCAACATCAAGAACATCACGGGTCGTAGCGCAATCCATTCTTTGTACGACGTCGTGACGAACGCCTTCACGTTCACGCTCACCATCGACGGCAAACGGAAGACGATGACGCGCGAGGAACTGACGTCCTATCTCCGCCATGCACAAGGACGGCTGCGTGAAGCCGCCTATCGAGAGCTGTACCGTGTCTACGCCGATCAGCACGATCTGCTAGGCGAAATTTACAAGACATTGGTCAACGACTGGAAAGCGGAGAATCTCCAACTGCGCCGGTTCGCCTCTCCGATTGCGACCCGCAACCTCAGCAACGATATCCCAGATGCAGCCGTGGCCTCCCTCTTAAAAGTCTGTCAGAAAAATGCGGGCATCTTTCAGCACTACTTCCGCATCAAGGCTCGCCTGTGCAAGATCA
The DNA here is from genome assembly GCA_011391455.1 of Nitrospiraceae bacterium. Lineage (GTDB taxonomy): Bacteria > Nitrospirota > Nitrospiria > Nitrospirales > Nitrospiraceae > Palsa-1315. Next base: position 1,044 of record JAABQN010000071.1, on the reverse strand, counting down.
AGCCGATGAGCCGCTATCACATCTATGCGCCGCATCGCACGGCGCAGAAATCCTATCGCTATCAAGATGCCGTCCGCATGGTGTTGGAGGCCTATCGAGGGTTCTCTCCACAGTTAGCCGACTTGGCGGAACGGGTCGTTCATGAACGCCATATCGACGCGCGGACGAGGCCCGGGAAAATCGGGGGCGCCTATTGTTACAGCGTCGTCCCTGACATGACCCCTTATGTGCTGCTGAACTTCACCGGCGAGGCCCGCGATATCGCGACGATGGCCCATGAACTCGGCCATGCTGTCCATGGCATGCTGGCAGCGAAACACTCCATATTTACCTTCCACTCCACCCTCCCGCTGGCAGAAACCGCATCGGTGTTCGGAGAACGAATCCTGTCCGATGCCCTCATGAGCCAGGAACGGGATAAGAAGGTGAGGCAGGGACTTCTGCTCAACCAACTGGACGACATCTACGCCACAGTTCTTCGGCAAGCCTATTTCATCCAATTTGAAAATCAGGCCCATGAGATGATCGCCCAGGGCGCGACCGTAACGGATCTGGCCAAAACTTATCTGGCCGAGGTGCGGCAGCAGTTTGGGAAAGGGATCAAGGTCCCCGATGAGTTTCAATGGGAATGGCTGACCATCCCACATATCTTTGCCAGCCCTTTCTATTGCTACGCCTACAGTTTCGGCAACCTATTGGTCCTGGCCCTCTACCGGATGTACCAAAAAGAAGGGGCCTCGTTCGTGCCCAAATATCTCGATCTGTTGAGTACCGGCGGTTCGGAGGCGCCCCAGGCGATGCTCTCCAAGGTCGGCGTCGATATGACGTCTGAAGATTTTTGGCAGTCGGGATTCGACACGATCCGTGAGATGGTCGATCAGCTGGAATGCACGCTGTAAAACTGCCATGATTCCAATGGTATAGATACCCCTGCCCACCCTTATTCACCTATCCAATCTATCCCCTCTGTAGATAGCAAGTTAACTTGTCCGGTGTAGGTAGCTCATGATCTGTCCGGTTCTTCCTCTCGAGTTTTTCAGCCGT
>JAABQN010000070.1 GCA_011391455.1 Nitrospiraceae bacterium | reverse complement strand
GGTCCATCGGGTGCAGCGTGTTCCCGTCACTGAGGCCAGTGGCCGGATTCATACGTCGACCGTCACGGTCGCCGTCATGCCTGAAGTGGACGAGGTCGATGTCCACATTGATCCCATGGATCTCCGAATTGATACATTTTGTTCCTCCGGCGCCGGAGGCCAGAGCGTCAATACGACAAAGTCGGCGGTGCGGATCACCCATATTCCGACCGGTGTGGTGGTGAGTTGCCAGGACGAACGGTCGCAGCTGAAGAATCGCACCAAGGCAATGCGGACCCTGCGGGCTAGGATCGTTGAGGCGGAGCGGGAGAGGCAGGACGCAGAAATCGCCCAGAACCGCAAGGCCCAGGTGGGTACGGGTGAGCGAAGCGAGAAGATTCGCACCTACAATTTTCCTCAAAACCGTGTCACGGATCATCGTGTCGGCGTGACCTTGCACAAGTTGGAGCAGGTGCTCGAGGGCGACCTCGGTGAACTCGTTCAGGCCCTGAAGGCGCAGCGTCAGCAAGAAGTGGGAGCGGTTTGATATGGATGCGGTAGCGCTGCCCCCTCAATCGGCTGGACAGGCGACGCTAGGGGAGATGATTGCCGAGGCACGAGGGCTATTGGAACAGGCCGGTATTGAGAGCGCCGGGCAGGAAGCGTTCTGGATCGTGGAGCATGTGCTCCGGCTTCCGGTGCACCATATGGTGACCGATCGGGAACGACTGCTGTCTTCTGTCGAGCTGGCGGCCGCGAGGGGGCTGGTCAAGCGGCGGGTTGGCCGTGAGCCTTTGCAATATATTTTGGGAACCCAGGAGTTTTGTGGATTGGAGTTTCATGTGAATCCGGCGGTACTTATCCCAAGGCCGGAGACTGAGCTACTAGTGGAGTATGCCGCGCAACGGATTTCTTCCGAGCAACAGGCCACTATCGTCGATGTCTGTACGGGATCAGGATGCATCGCTGTGGCGATTGCACGGAAAAGGCCTCGTGCGAGGGTGATCGCGACTGATCTTTCGAGCCCCTCGCTTACTGTTGCCAGGCAGAATGCCGTCTACCATGCAGTAGGTGAACGCATCACATGGCTGGAAGGTGACCTGTTGGGAGCATTGGCGGGGCAGGGACTGGAGGGGCAGGTTGACCTCATCGTCTCAAATCCCCCCTATATTGCGGAGGCCGATTGGGTAACACTCCAACCGGAAGTGCGGCTGTTTGAGCCGAGGGGTGCGTTGGTAGCGGGTCCCCAGGGGACGGAGTTGCACGAACGATTATTACACCAATCTGCTCGATACCTGTCTCCCGGCGGTGCGGTCATTATGGAAATCGGCGCAGGTCAGGCCCGTGCGATGCGCCGGATTGTCGAGCAGACACCAGGGTACAAATTCCATCGACTGATCTACGACGAAGCAGGGCTTGAGCGGGTAGTCATTGTGGAGCGAGCCGGAGTATAGGCGATGGATCGTACAATCATCACCGGCGGAACGCCGCTTCGAGGAGAGGTCCAGATCAGCGGGGCAAAGAATGCTGCGTTACCGATCTTAGCTTCTACCATTCTCGGCGGCGGCGAGTGTGTGATTACCAATGTGCCTCGCGTGGTGGATGTTGTCACCATGGGCAAGTTGTTGGGCATCTTGGGGGCGAAGGTTCACTATGAGGGGAATCGCGCGGTCATCAACGCTGCGATGATCACGTCGACCCAGGCTCCGTACGATCTCGTGAAGACCATGCGCGCCTCTGTGCTCGTGCTGGGGCCGCTGTTGGCACGATGGGGGGAAGCCACGGTGTCGATGCCAGGCGGATGTGCAATTGGGTCACGGCCCGTCAATCTCCATCTTGCCGGACTCGCCAAAATGGGTGCGGAAGTGTCGATGGAGCATGGGTATATTCACGCCAAAGCGAAGCGGCTGACAGGGGCGCAAATCTATTGCGATACGCCGACGGTCACCGGAACGGAAAATCTGATGATGGCCGCATCCCTCGCCCAGGGGACCACGGTCATTGAAAACGCCGCGAAGGAACCGGAGATTGTGGACCTCGCAAATTTTCTCGTAAAGCGAGGGGCTCGCATCGACGGCGCCGGGTCGGATGTGATTACGATTGAAGGTGTTCGTGAGTTGCATGGGAGCGATCACGACGTCATTCCGGATCGCATCGAAGCCGGCACGTATCTCGTGGCCGGGGCCATTACGCGGGGTGCGGTGACGATCGATCGATGCCGTTCGAACCATTTGGACGCGTTGCTGATGAAGTTGCGGGAAGCCGGAGCGGCTATCCAAGTCGAAAAGGAACGGATTCATCTTAACGCGGCATCGCGGCTCAAGGGGATCGACATCCGCACGATGCCCTATCCCGGGTTCCCCACCGATATGCAGGCGCAGATGGTGGCCTTGATGACGGCCGCTGAGGGCACAAGCGTGATTACGGAGACCGTGTTCGAAAGCCGATTTATGCACGTTGAGGAGCTGCGAAGGATGGGGGCCGATATTAAGGTCGAAGGCAATCGCGCGGTAGTGACCGGACCGACCAGCTTGGCCGGGGCTCCGGTGATGGCGTCCGATCTTCGCGCGAGCGCAGGATTGGTCTTGGCCGGACTTGCGGCAGAAGGCACGACGGAGATTCTTCGAGTCTACCATCTGGATCGTGGCTATGAACAGATGGAGGAGAAATTGCGTGGATTAGGTGCGACGATTGCCCGTCACAAAGAGGGTGCGGCTCTGGCTGAGACTCGCTGATATCATGCTGACGATTGCCTTGTCGAAAGGGAAAATGTTGGATCTCACGCTGGACGTGTTTCGCCGGGCTGGCTATGCCATGGGTAGCCTCTCCACCGAAAGCCGTCGGCTGGTGTTCCCCTGTTCGGAGATCGGGATGACCTTCCTGATCGTGCGGCCGACTGATGTGCCGACCTATGTCGAATATGGCGCAGCGGATGTCGGGATTGTCGGGAAAGACGTCTTGATGGAGCAGGACAGCGACGTCTATGAGCCATTGGATTTAGGGTTCGGAGCGTGTAGAATTGCCGTCGCTGCGCTCAAGGGGCAGGCTTCACGCGACCGGCTGTCCTCAAAAATTCGGGTGGCGACCAAGTATCCGAAGATCACTGAGCGGTATTTCAATCAGCGCGGCGTACCGGTCGAAATTATCAAGTTATACGGTTCGATTGAACTGGCGCCGTTAGTCGGTCTGGCCGATCGGATTGTCGATCTGGTTGAAACCGGCAACACGCTCAAGGCGCACGACCTTGTCGAAGTGGAATGCATTGCGCAGTCCACGGCCCGGCTCGTCGTGAATCGGGCGAGTTTGAAGCTGAAGCATGCGGTGGTGACAGAGCTGATCAAGAAGCTCAGGGCTGCGAGCAGTACCGCAGCGGGGTCTCGAACCGCTGCTCCACGCAAGTCTTTGCGCGGGGCACGTCGAACGGTCAGAAAGACGCGTACATGAAGATTGTGGTCTCCACCGAGCGAGCCTTCCTCCCAGCACTCAAGAAAGTTGCGTCGCGTGCCCGCGTGCAGGGGGCTGCCGTGGAGAAGACGGTTAAGTCGATTTTGCAAGCCGTGGAACGGGGCGGCGATAAAGCTGTCCTCCGCTACACGAAACAGTTCGACCGTGTCTCCATGAAGGACACGGGCTTGCGTGTCACCCCTGAAGAGATCAAAGAGGCCTACTTCCATATCAGGAAAGACGAGGGCGACGCACTTCGGTTTGCGGCCAAGCGGATCACGTCATTCCACGAGCGCCAGCGTATCAAGACGTGGATGTATCAGGACCACGAGGCGACGTTGGGGCAGGTGGTCACGCCCGTCGATGCAGTCGGGGTATACGTGCCGGGCGGCAAGGCCGTTTATCCCTCGTCGGTCCTGATGTGTGCGATTCCGGCCAAGGTCGCGGGTGTTTCCCGCGTGGTGATGTGTACGCCGCCGCAAAAAGGCCCGATCAACCCCTATTTACTGGTCGCAGCCGACATTGCCGGCGTGACGGAGATCTATCGCGTCGGGGGCGTGCAAGCCGTCGGCGCGATGGCCTACGGGACTAAGACGATCCAGCGCGTCGACAAAATTGTGGGCCCCGGCAATATTTATGTGGCGACAGCCAAGCGGCTTCTCTACGGCACGGTCGGGATCGATATGGTCGCAGGCCCGAGCGAACTGCTTGTCGTCGCGGATGGCGACGCCAAACCGGCGCATGTCGCGGCCGATTTGCTCTGCGAAGCGGAGCATGATGAAGATGCGCAGGTCTACCTCGTCACCACATCGGCTCAGTTGGCGAAGGAAGTGGTGCGACTCATCGGCAGCCAGTTGAAGGGGTTGCAACGGGAAAAGATCGCGGCAAAGTCTATTGCTCGCCATTCGGTGGCCTTCGTGGTTGCCACCATGGACGAAGCCATCGATGTAGCCAACCAGATTGCCCCGGAACATTTGACGCTTTCGGTCGATGAACCTTTCGACTATCTGGAGAAAATCCGGCACGCGGGGGCGCTCTTCTTGGGTCGGTACACTCCCCCATCGGTTGCGGATTACGTCGCCGGCCCGAATCACGTCCTGCCGACCGGCGGGTCGGCGCGGTTCTTTTCGGCACTCTCTGTTCATGATTACATCAAGGTGAGTAACATCGTGCACTATACGCGCGAGGAGTTGAGCAAGGTGAAAGATCATATCGTTCGGTTGGCCCATATCGAAGGGTTCGACGCGCATGCCAAGTCAGCCCAGAGCAGGTTCTCATGAAGAAGAACGGATCGGCACCCAGGCAGGCATCGATTCATCGTGCGACCAAAGAAACGGATATCTCGGTCGAATGGACCCTGGACGGCAGCGGGCAGGGAAAGATCGACACCGGCGTTCGCTTCTTCGACCACATGTTGGAACTATTGTCTAAGCACGGCTTCTTCGACCTGAGCGTCCAGGCCAAGGGCGATATCGATATCGACGAACACCATACGGTGGAAGATGTCGGCATTGTCATGGGCAAAGCCTTGCATCAAGCCTTGGGCGAAAAGGCGGGGATCAAGCGGTTCGGGTTTGCCTCAGCCCCGCTCGATGAAACACTGGCGCAAGTCACGGTGGATTTCAGTGGCCGGCCCTATCTCGTGTACAACGTCAAGCTGACGGATCGGAAAATCAAAGCCTTCGACCTTGGTCTGTTCGAAGACTTCTTCCAGGCTTTCGTCACGCACGGTGGGCTCAATCTCCACGTGAATCTCATGTACGGCCGCAACCCGCACCACATCATGGAAGCCATCTTCAAGGCGCTCGCCAAAGCTTTGGATCAAGCCACGATGCTGGAAGAGCGGTTGGCAGGCAAGGTGTTGTCGACGAAGGGGATCTTGTAAGGCGAGATCGATCCCAATGAAGTATGTGAGAATGGGCTGGTCGCCATCAGGCGGTCAGCCCATTCTTTTTGGGTTTAGTACAAGTGCCAGAGGGGAGCGTTGGGGTCGCGTTTGGGCAGGTCGGCGTCACGGCAACGGATCTCTCGCTCGATACCGGGTCCTCGGAGAAGAACCGGGATGTAAGAGGCAGTGAGGGTGGTTTCAACGATCAGCTTTTCCTTGCGAACACCAACACGGTTTTTGCCTTGGGGACCGTGGACCAACAGCCCATCACCGACAAACTCGCGTTCAATGGTAATGCGTCGTTTGCCTCCGACCGCCATACAGTTGATATTGAGCCAGATGCCCGGTTGGGTGAAGGAGAGAGCGCTGTCTTCCTTAGTAGCATCGTGAATGAAGACATCGCCCCTGAACCCAATGTACACGAACATTGGGCCACGGTAGGCGACCGTCCCATCGGCATAGCGGACTTCGATGTCAGCCCTGATCTTTCAGCCCCAGGCGGCGAGAGGTCCATCTCCGAGCCTAATGTCCTCAATGCTGAGAGACTCTCGCTTGTCTTGCTCCAACCCCTGCCGGGACTCGTCGGTCAGCAGAACGGGCTCGTAGGCGTCCCCTCCCTCTCCGATGCTGCAGCCGGTTTGGGTCAGCGCGAAGATCAACAGAATCAAGGCACGTTTCAGCATGAATCCTCCGTGAAGAGTCCTTTGGCAACCTTATCCAGGCATTGTTGGCAGGTCAAGAAATGAGGAAGAATATTCAGAGTAGGGATTCATATAATTGAGGAGTGGCAGGGCGGCTCCAGTTGCGGTATTGTTACACCTTCCTGAGATTTGGACAATTTCCATGATCGCAATTATCGACTACGGCATGGGCAATCTCCGCAGCGTCTCCAAGGCTTTTGAGGCGGTGGGGCATCAGGCGGTGGTGACGCGTGATCCGCGTGTGATCGGGAATGCGAGCCATGTGGTGTTGCCCGGTGTCGGCGCCTTTGGCGATTGCATGGCCAACGTCGAGCGCTATGGGCTGGCGGAGCCGATTCGCGCGACAATTCAATCGGGAAAACCATTTCTGGGAATCTGTTTGGGGCTTCAATTACTGTTTGAGGAAAGCGAGGAATTTGGGATCCACAAGGGTCTCGGCATTATCCCTGGAAGAGTCAGGCGGTTTGAGATCGATCCTGGGCTGAAAGTTCCTCACATGGGCTGGAATCAGGTCAACATTCAGCGGCCCTGCCCTTTGTTCGAGGGGATCACGACAGGAGACCATTGGTACTTTGTGCATTCTTTTTATGTTGATCCCTCTGACAAGGCTGTTGCGGCAACCACAACGGATTACGGGACGACGTTTGTGTCGAGTGTCTGGCGGGACAATGTGGTGGCCTGTCAGTTCCATCCCGAAAAGAGTCAGGCGGTCGGGTTGCAACTCATTAAGAACTTTGGATCCTGGCA
>JAABQN010000069.1 GCA_011391455.1 Nitrospiraceae bacterium | reverse complement strand
TGGCATGCGTAGCCGTCAAGGGTGAGGCGTGAGGGGTAAGGTGATGAATATGCGAAACAAGCGAATCTCCGCCGTAGGGCTGACGACGTTCGCGCTCGTGCTGATGGTTCTTGTGCTGGCCTTAGTCGGCTGCAGCGGGTCGAAAGTGACCACGAAATCGTCTGCGGAATTGCCGCGCTATCAGATTCGCATCTTGGCGTTGGTGCCGTTCACGACGCTCGCGACGCCACAGGTGAGGGATGTCGCCGGTCAAACCTTCTCGGTACCACCGGAGGTTAGCAGATCCGATATAGCGATTGCCGTGCCACCGGATTTCCAACAGCCTCTCAGGCAAACAGTCACAGTGCCGACTGGCGCCGGGGACATCGTCACGCAGTTACTATGGAGCCGGTTGAAGGCGAGGCAGGGTATAACCGTGCTTTCGCCTGGTGAGGCAGCGATAGCGCTAGCCTCTCAGGTGCCGTCGCAACATTCCGCCGGTCAGTCACCGGCGACGATGGTGGCAAAACGGCTTAAGGCGGATGCCTCCCTGGTAGGGCAAGTGTTGGTGTACCAGGAACGAGTCGGAGGCCGCTTCGGCGCCAGCCCTGCGGCAACAGTGGGTTTTGAAGCCAAACTCATTGCCGCTGATGGGCAAGTCCTGTGGGAAGGGAATTACTACGAGAAGCAGCGGCCAATGAATGAAGACGTAATGGGGTTTATCCAACGTAGGGGGATGTTCGTCACAGCGGAAGAGCTGGCGGCGTATGGAGTTGAACATATGCTCCACGAGTTTCCGTTTGGAACGGCCGTAGAACACTGAGAGAGAAAGGTTCTTTGTATGCTCGTAATTCCCGCGATTGATTTAAAAGATGGCCGTTGTGTGCGGTTGTGTCAGGGCGACATGGCGGCTGAAACGGTCTATTCCGACGATGTGCCGGCGGTCGCGAGGCAATGGCAGCAAGGTGGCGCAACACTGATCCATGTGGTGGACTTGAATGGGGCTGTGGAGGGAGAACCGCGTAATCTTCCTCAGATCGAGACGATCATTCGCACCGTGAGTCTAAAGATTCAGGTTGGGGGAGGGATCCGGTCGATCGAGACGGTGCGGCGCTATCTTGGGGCGGGCGTGACCAGGGTCGTACTCGGCACTGCGGCATTGACCGATCGGTCTTTCTTAGAAAAGGCCTGTCAGGAATTTCCTCGCCGGATTTTGTTGGGACTGGATGCGCGAGACGGGAAGGTGGCGGTCAAGGGTTGGACCTCTGTTTCGGAGACGAAAGCGACAGATCTGCTCAAGGAGCTGGCAGGGTATGCCCTGGGCGCCGTGATCTATACGGATATTGCCCGCGATGGTATGTTGGGTGGGCCGAATCTAGTGGCGTTGCGGGAGGTGGTGGAATTGTCATCCTTCCCCGTGATCGCCTCCGGCGGTATTTCCCGGGTCGAGGATCTGCGGGCGGTGCAGGCGCTTGGCCCTAGAGTTGAAGGTGCGATTGTGGGGAAAGCGTTGTACGATGGCAAACTGGACTTTCGGGCTGCTCTGGCAGCCCTCCGTACCTCACCCCTTACCTCTCACCCCTAACGGTTTACAGATGTTAACCAAACGCATTATCCCCTGCCTGGATGTCAAGGACGGTCGCGTCGTCAAAGGCGTAAGCTTCGTGAACTTGCGCGACGCGGGAGATCCGGTCGAAGTAGCCACGGTCTACGATCGCGAAGGAGCCGATGAACTCTGTTTTCTGGACATCACCGCTTCCCATGAGAACCGTAAGACCATCGTCGACGTGGTTGAGCAGACGGCGGCGAGGGTGTTCATGCCGTTGACCGTCGGCGGTGGAGTGCGAACGATCGAAGACATCCGAGTGCTGTTGAATGCGGGCGCGGACAAGGTGAGCATCAATACGGCGGCGGTCCAACGGCCTGAATTTGTGAAGGAAGCGGCAGAACGATTTGGTACGCAATGTATCGTCGTGGCGATCGATGCCAAGCGTCGCGTTTCGCCGGCAACAGGGTGGGAAGTGTTCACCCATGGTGGCCGCAAGTCGACTGGCCTCGACGTTGTCGATTGGGCGAAGATGATGGCGCAATATGGGGCGGGAGAGATTTTGCTCACGAGCATGGATCAAGATGGGCAACTGCGAGGATACGACCTTGCATTGACCGCGACCGTGTCGGAAGCTGTGTCGATTCCAGTGATTGCGTCTGGCGGCGTGGGGAATTTGGACCATCTCTATGACGGATTCGTCAAGGGCAAGGCAGATGCGGTGCTGGCCGCGTCTATTTTTCATTTCCGGACCCACACGATTCCGGAGGCGAAAGCCTATCTTCGTCAGAAGGGAGTGGCGGTTCGATAATGGATGTGGGGCGATTGAAATTCGATGCGCAGGGGCTGATTCCGGCGGTCGTGCAGGATTGGCAGGACGGCACAGTCTTGATGGTGGCCTTCATGAACCAGGAGGCTTTACAAAAGACCATCGAGACGAAGTCCGTGCATTTCTGGAGCCGGTCGCGCCAGATGCTATGGGAAAAAGGTGAGACTTCCGGCCACAGGCTGCAG
>JAABQN010000068.1 GCA_011391455.1 Nitrospiraceae bacterium | reverse complement strand
AGCCCGTCTTGTTCCCTCTCCACCATACTATGAGTGAGAGGGAGCGACGAGCTGGTATGAGATATAGGCTAGAGCTTTTTGAAGAATGAATCGTAGACGCCATAGGTCAGAATCAGTCCGATCAAGACGTAATAGATGCTCGAGATTCCGCTATAATCAGGCGGGCCCTCACCCTTTGGCTCATTCGCTAGAACGTAGGATACGCTAGCCAGTAGGACCGTGCCCGCTGCCGCAACAATTCCTGTGCAAATCCTTTTCATAGCTCAACCCTCCCTCCCTCGGATCAACTGAACAAAAAGTGGGGCGTAACATACTGGATTTGCCATGCCAGACGCAATGGCTTTTGATGCTCATACGGGGTTTGGGAGGAACGACTAAACGGGGCAGGTTAGGAGACCGCAGCTCTCTTGGCGAGCGTTTTCAATGCCGCAGAAACGTCCTTGAAGGAATGAGCCAGTTTGTTGAGTTGTGGCCCCCTTGCCATCATCTCACTCGCGATAGACGAGAGTTGACTGTCATAATTCCCGACTTCGGCGGCAACCTCGGAAACAGTAGCGAGCATCTCGTTGCAGGCAGTCAGTTCCTGCTGCAGTTGTTGAGAATTGGTTTGGGCGGCTTTGATCTCCTCCATGGAAGCTTGCAGCTGTTGCGTTAATCGGCCGACATAGGCTTCTCGAGCCCGCATGTCGGATTCCAGGTTGACCCGTGTTTCTTCGCTTTCATTGCGGCGTTCCTCCAGGTTACGGATGGCCTGAATACAGGGAGCGAGATCCCCGCCGAGCGTTGGAGAATCAGGCAACGGCTGCCCACATTCTAATGTCTTTGTCGCAGATTGCAGCCATTCGACGAATGCCATGACCTCCCCCAGCTTCAGGTCGGTCGTCGAAGCGGGACTTGGTACAGGGGCGTTGTCTCGATTTAGGGGAGCTTGTACCGGCTGTGGAGGTGCAGACTGTTTCGCCTTCTTTTGCTGACCAGTTCTCGGCTGTGTCCATCGGTGATATTCCAGCAGGACTGCGATACAGTGACGACACATCGGCTCTTCCGGCAGTGCGCAGCTGCACTTTGAGACGAGATGCCCCTCTTTGAGTCGGATCGTCTGTTCGTAGAGTCCGGAATTCCCGATGACGGCGGACGAAATCTGGGCATCATCGGCCTCGACGATCCGAACACGATTTTGAGAGAGGTATTGATTGCCGATGTGAAAGGCATTGCGATCAACCACGGCCTGGATCATCGGAGGATCCAGGAGGCTTAACCGCTCGGCGGAACAGGGGATCTTATTTCGCATGTGCTGCGTTCCCAATCACTAACAACGCTGTTGTCGAGTCATGCGGCGTAGTCTGAAACAGTCCAGGAAAACTGTCAAGGAATGACCAGTTTTCCGCAAACGATTTGCATGACCGTAGTCTCTTCCATCGGCGTCGACAGCGCATATTCTTTGATTCTCCTTCGCCAAATACCCCGTAGCTTGCTACGGGGATGAAGGCGAGGAGAACCCTCCATAGCCTTGGCGAAGGAGGGTAGTGGCTTCGCAGAATTTCGCAAGATACCCCGCAGCTTGCTGCGGGGAGCTTCATTGCACGGCGAGACTATCCGTTACGGTCTTGCATCCGCGCTTGGAATGGAGGCTTCGTGAATCCTGTGGGCTAGGCGAGAGTCGAGTGGCGCGAGGCAAGAGACTTCTTCCGGCGAACTGTTCCTGATTCCTGTCCGGTTAGAGCCGGGAGTGAGACCCATCGCAAAGGGGAGGCTTTTTCGTGTGCTTACAGCCACAGAATGCCACCCGTTTTTTTTCTTCAAAATGAACCTGCATCGGAGAGAACTCTGTTCCCGTATGGGACCCATCACAAAACGGCTGCGTTTTCGATCGACCACATTGACACCAATAGACAGTGCCGGGCCCCACTTCGACAATGCATGGTGTCCGTCGCGCAATCACCGGTTTATCTGGCATGGGATTCCTTCTTCGTGCATTTGTTAGGTGTAATGGGGTGCAGCTGTCTCAACATTTTCGAGGCGGCCCCTTTGCGCTAACCGGTGTTAGCCACAGATAGTCCGCAACCTTTTCCTGGACCATATCGCGTAATTCCTCGGTACGCTCCACCTCGAAAGACGTCATATAGACGCTGACCTGGCGGACTTGATCGGCCAGACGGCGGATCACTCGTTTCGGAACCGGAAGGTTGTACTGAATGTGCCCGGCCCCTGTATAGCTTACCAGCGGCCCAGCCATGGGATCGGCCCCCAAGCGAATCCGGTTGAGGCGCTGGACCAGCGTCTTGGCCATCCCTTCGTCGCGAACCATGGAGGCTTCGAGCATCGTCCGATAGAGGGTGTCGTCTCCTTTACCATGGCAGGCCTGGAGCTGTTGAAGGATACGCATTCGATAGACCGGATCATCGACAATGGTTTCACCCTTCATGTCCCATTGCGCCATCATGGGATCAGATTCCGCTTGAGCCAGGCCGTTCTTGGCGACTATCCGTACCAACGGCTTCGGAGGATTCATGGCATCCACCGTCCAATGGTATTCTTTTGCCAGCTCTACCAGCGGCTCATAATCCTCGAACGCGCCGCCCCAGTTCTGTCGCCATCTGACGGCCTCCAGGAATTCCTGGCGGTTCATTTCCGGCCCTGAGACATACTGATCCAATGCTGTTTGGCCGTCCCAGCCGAACATTTCCATGGCTAAGGCCGGCGTACGTCCCGCTGCTTGTAACCCCCGCAGCACCGTTATCGCCGCATCGATGTGAAACCGATTATGATGTTCTTCGCCCAGATAAATGATGTCCTGTTGGAGCAGCAACGCGGCCCATTGTTCGGGAGAAACCGGCTGCCCCGTCGCCGTATCGATAATCTGCCATTCCTTGAAGGGCGCATGTTGCCCGTTCTGCGAGGCAGCAGAAGATTTGGCGCTCCCTCCACTCGTGCAGGCCGCGGTAAACCACAATACCCCGATAGCCAGCAGTACCTTGAATGTTACAAAGATCGCTCGCATAGCGAGCGGCGCCGGTGTCTTGTCCATAGTCTCTACCTAACACAGGCATCTCGGGATGGGCAAGACGGAAACCTTGACGCCCGTGGACTAGGTCGTTATGCTTCCTAGAGTCACAATTAATGTCATCGAAGATCGACGCGCCCCGTACCAACCGACACATGAATTCTACCGCACAGGTTCTTGCAGACTTCCGCTCACAGGTCACCCAACTCTTGCAGGAACGCGAGAAGGAGTGGGAGGCCTCACGCAAACTCGTTGAGGCAAAGCAGCTTACAACGACATTGAAACGGTTGATCGAAGAAGCCCATCGCGTCGATCTTCCTGTCATCATCCGTGATGCGATTACTCTGGCCTTGGGAAACTCAGAAGCCGCCAGCATTCAAAATCTTCCCGGCCCCAGACTCAAAGAACTGACAGGGCTTCCCCCGACAAAAGCCGTGCGGGCTCTCTGTGTATGGTTCGGCGTCATCGAGGGCCCTGCGCTGCAGTGGCCAGTGGCTTCCCTGCAGAGCGAAGGGGTTGAGACATTCGCCCATTCTTTCTTCAATCCCTTTGACCTGCTCCTCGAAGCGAACGTGGCTTCCTTGCTCGATCTGGGAGCTGGCGACCTATCGTTTGCCACGGAGCTGGTCGAGCAATATGTGGTTCCCCTTCAGCAACGGCAGCGCGAGTTAATTCTTCATACGCTTGATCGGCTTCAGCCAGGCTCAAATCTGGGTGGCCCGCTCCATCCGGAGCGGGAACGACTCAATGGTTTACGGTCTCGGACCGGGCTCTCGTTTCAATTCTACGGGAATCAGGACATGTACGATCTGGGCAGTCTCGATCAGGCAGGGAAACTCGCGCCCCGTTACACGATCGCGACCTGCTGGGCTCCCGCGACACCCACGTTTGCCTATGAACCGACCAGATTGTCCGATCAGATCATCACTCAAGAGCTCCATCAAACTAAAGGCACGTTCCGGCATACCCACTTTTCAGGGGAACCGGCCTTAGAAGTCCAGCATGGAGACCGTGTGCTCCTCTTTCCACCATGGAAGTTCGAAATTCGAGGCCCCCTCGCGCTGCTTGACCTCCTGGCGCGCCGAGGTCTCCTTTGTGTTCTCGGAGCCGTCGACACCCAGGTCTTCTGGGAAACCCTGGCACAGCTTCTCGACGACGTCCGCTATCGACCGAATAATCAGCCATTTACATCGGACAATCTTCCGGTGGTATTCGGCGAGATTTTCGAGCGGCTCTCGCGCCTTGCGATCGGCGAGACTCTTAATTTGTCGGACTACGGCCCGTTACGCAGAGAAATCCCACGAGTCCTCCCCCTGCTCCCTGGGCAGGCCCCCTCCTATCGTTTCCGCTCCATTCAGATTCGCCGAGGAGCCATCTTTCCAGGAATCCCCGCCAGTAGTACCGCGAGACGGTTTTCTGACATGGTCGAAGAAAGCCCTCCCTGGATGCTGATCCTCGTGCCGGAATAGCAGGATGCTGAAAAAGCCCGCCAGCCAGCCTTGTTCATTTGGTCTATCTGGTTTGTCTGGTTTTTTGGTTGAACGAAACTAACCAGATGAACCAAATCAACCAGACAAACAAAAAAGCCAGATAGACCAGACAGGCCAGCTTGCCCCACGCGAGCAGACATCGAAGTTCTCGTGTGCAGAATATCGTCTTCCCATAGCCTGATAAAACTGAACGGAAGCAGCCAAGCCGGCGCAAAGCCCTGCGAATCGCCATCTCTCGACTGGTCGATGCAAAAACTCGTGTGAAAATTGACCATCTAGAGACCCTTTGTTAGACTTCGAGCGTGTTAGATCACCATCCATGCCTGAACCACCAGGGCCACTAATCCCAACATGAATTCATCTCACACCATCCGGTCGATCCAGGACAATATTGCGCTGGTCATCAAGGGAAAAACCCACGTGATCGAGATGGCGGTGGTCTGCCTTCTGGCCCGTGGTCATCTTCTGCTTGAAGATGTGCCCGGTGTTGGCAAAACCACATTGGCGCACAGCTTGGCCCGATCGCTGGATTGCTCGTTCAAGCGTATTCAATTCACCAGCGACCTGTTGCCTTCCGACATCGTCGGCGTCTCCATGTTTAACCGGCAAAAACAAGGATTTGAGTTCATCCCTGGTCCGATTTTCGCCAACGTCGTGTTAGCCGACGAGATCAATCGCACCACACCGAAGACTCAGAGCAGTCTCTTGGAGGCAATGAGCGAAGCGCAGATCTCCGTCGACAATCAGACTCACCCGCTTGAACAGCCTTTTATGGTCATTGCCACGCAGAACCCGGCTGAATATCATGGGACGTTTCCCCTTCCGGAATCCCAACTCGACCGGTTTCTGATGCGCCTCTGTATTGGATATCCCACGCCAGAGGAAGAGAGAAAGGTGCTCGACCGTCCGTATTCGTTGCATCCCGCTGAAGCGTTGGAAGCGGTGCTGTCTGCCCAGGAAGTATTGGCATTGCAGGCGCGCGTGGATCAGGTCCATATGGAAGAGAGTCTGACGGACTATCTGCTCGCGATCGTTCAAGCCACCCGTCAGAGCGAGCTCTTGTCCCTGGGGGTCAGCACGCGTGGAGCGCTGGGGCTGAGCAAAGCGGCCAAGGCATTGGCGGTTGTCCGAGGACGCGACTATTGCCTTCCCGACGACATCAAAGAACTGGCGCCGATCGTGCTGTCCCACCGCGTCATGCTGAACCGGACCCATGGCATGCGGACACAGAGCTTTGAACAGGCAGAGCGTATGGTGCTCGATATCGTCGAAACCGTTCCTGTCCCTGTCTAGTCAAGCACTGATGGATGCCCTGGCCAACTGGGTAAACTACGCGCGTGAAGCACCTACTTCTCAACCTCCGTGCCACACCAGCCGTTTCCTTCATCCGCGGCATGTTCCGGCGGCGGTCGATACATTTCACGCCTGAAGGAACCAAGTTTCTGCTCTTCACATTGGGGATCGGGCTTGCCGCCATCAACACCGGCAACAACCTGTTTTACTTACTCCTCGCAATGATGCTCAGCTTCATCGTGATTTCCGGATTGCTTTCGGAGCACTGTCTTCGGCGATTGGAGTTTCACCGTCATGTGCCCGATCTCATCATGGCAAACGAACCGACCCTCCTCTCACTTTCAGTCACCAACCGGAACAGGCACCTGCCCAGCTTTTCTCTTCGGTTGCTGGATGTCGTCGAAGGGAAAGATGTCGACCGGGGTCTCGCCATTCATCTCCTGCCCCCGCAGAGTTCGGTGCTTCTCTCCTATCCACTGCTTGCGACAAAACGGGGGTGGATCCGGTTCGAAGGCATCGGAGCGCAGACGCTATTTCCCTTTGGACTGTTCCGCAAGATAGGGCGCTATTCTACAGAGGCGCACCTACTCGTCAGTCCTCCCATTAAGCCGCTTACGTTACGGTTCGTAGATGAATTGTTCAGCGAGGGGCAAGGAGAGTCTCTCTCTCGACGGGGAGATGGAACCCAATTGTACAACCTCCGCTTGTATCACACGGGCGACGACTCGCGAGCCATCCATTGGATGACCACTGCCCGTACTTCTCAGCTGATCGTACGGGAGACCGAAGCGGAGGATCAGCGACGCATTACAGTCGTCCTCTCAGTTGTAGCTCCTGAAGAAGGGGGCCCTCTTTTCGAGCGAAGCGTGACATTTGTGGCGTCACTGCTCTGGCAATTGACTGAGCGTGCGTACCCTGTGCAACTCATCGTAGGGACGGAAGACTCCGGATTCGGGTCGGGGCCCGCTCATCTCTTGGCGATGCTGCGCCTGCTGGCGTTGTGCGAAAGGCAGTGGCCTGAAGCCGATGGAGTCGGCGGTGACATAGAGCATCCCCCGATCAACAACGAAGGCGAGCGGGGGTACACCGTGGCGGTCGTTCCCTGGTCGAACCAGGCTTTGCCAATCACGGCGGTGCGAGCCGATCGGGTGCTCTACGCCGCGCAACTCGAAGAGTTGACACATGCCTTTTGATCAGGCCTTTGCCCTCAGTTCCGTTCTCCTTGCCACCATGGCGTTTAGCGGGCTTGTGCTTGCGCAGAGTGTCCCGTTCTGGCTCGCCCTCCCCATGGTGATCATTCTCATGTTCTCGGCGCTCCACGCAGGAGGGATCCTTTTCATTCGACGGGCAATCGCGCGGGTCACCGTTTCGGCGACCATGTGGAATATCCTCCTGATCGGGGCCTTTGCCCTATTGCTGATCGATCTCATAGTGGTATCACGAGACCTTCTCCCGGCGGGCATCCACTTTTTGGTTGTGCTGCTCGCGGTCAAGTTACTTACCCTCCAACAGCGGCGTGACTATCGGCATCTCTATGCAATTAGTCTCATGGCAATCCTGGCTTCCGCAGCACTGACGAGCGATGCCTGGTATGTCCCGATTTTTCTGTTGTATCTGATCGCGGCGGTCTGGACGCTCTTGCTGTATCACATGACCCAAGAAACAGGGGAAATCTCTGCCGTTTTCCCATCCGTAAACACGGCAGCCTGTCACGCGACATTACCGATCCGTATCACCCGCCACTTCTTTTGGTTGACGAATGGAACTGCCGTGCTGGCAGTTGCCCTGACGCTTGCCATTTTTTTTCTCATCCCTCGAATGGGTGCGGGCGTGCTGCAGAAATCGAGTGGCGAGGCATTGCGGGCGACGGGGTTTTCCGATCGGGTTGACCTTGGGACGATTGGGTCAGTTAAACAAGATCCTCAGATCGTCATGCGGGTTGAATTGCCGGACCAAGCAGCTGTAGATAAAGACCGACTTTATCTGAGAGGCCTCGCCTACGATCAGTACAATGGACAATCATGGACCCACAGCGGTACGCGCCGGCGTTCGTTGAGTCTCGTGGCCGAGGGAACATTTCTCGTTCGCCCGGCCGGCAGTCGTTCCTCGAACAGCCTGTCAGGATCGATTCGCCAAGACATTATGCTGGAAACGCTCGATACCGACGTTCTGTTTGCTGCCCCATTCGCGGAACTCGTGAGCGGTGAGTTTCTTGAGATACAGGCTGATGCCATGGGCGGGCTCCGCTTGCCGGTTTTCCCTGCCTCCCGCATCCGATACTCCGTCATCTCTCAAGCGCCACAACTTGCTGCAGACGAACGGATCGCCTCGGCACTGGACTATCCCGATGGAATCCTTGCCCACTATCTTCAGGTTCCTTCGGCATCACAGCATGTCGCAGACTTGGCGCGTCGCGTCAGCCACGAGGCCACGACCCCCTTCGAACGAACCTTGGCGATTCAACAACATCTCTTGAGCAATTATAGTTACAGCCTTGAAGCCGACACGGCTACACTCAGTCATCCGCTCGAGGAATTTCTCTTTACCCGAAAGACAGGGTACTGTGAACATTACGCGACCGCTATGGTTGTCATGCTGCGAACCGTCGGCATACCTGCCCGGCTCGTAACAGGGTTTCTGGCGACGGAATGGAATGAATACGGGGGCTACTTTACCGTCCGCCAGCGGGATGCCCATGCCTGGGTCGAGGTCTATTTCCCTCACTCAGGCTGGATCACCATGGATCCCACCCCCACTGTCAGCACAGCAGTTTCCACTTCCCGCTGGGCGCCGCTCGCCCGATTCGGAGAATCCGTCCGGTTGCAGTGGGATCGCCTATTTGTCCGTTATAGCGTGAAGGATCAACTGGCAGTCGTTCAAGGGGTTCGAGAAGGCACTGATGCGTTACGAGAAAGAGTGAGTCGCTGGGTTTCGCTGCTGAGCGGTCCGATAGGTCAGACTCTCAGCCGTCTATTGCACATGGTCCGGACATTCCATCTAGGAATGCTGGAACTCGTCACGGGAGTGATCGTGGTCGGCTTGGCCTCGTTCCTTCTTATTATTCGGGATAGGATCGCGCTGTGGGCCGCCACGCATCTTCCGACATCGCATCCGCAGCTTGTGATCGTCCAGCTCTACACCCGCATGCTTCGCACAATGGAGAGGCATGGCGTGAGCAAACCTCCAGCTGCCACAGCCAGTGAATTTGCCAGACTGGTTGAGCAGGAATGGAAAGCAGCCGGTCCCATAGTAGCCAACATAACCGCCCTCTACCATCAAGGGCGATTTAGTCGAATCCCACTCAGCCCGGTCGAGCTTTCTCGTGCAGCCGAACAAGTGGGGCAGTTACAGTCCCTCGCACATGTGGTCCGCTAATCGTTCCCAAGAACCGAGAAACGGGAGAGGACGGCAGCTTGAGGAGAAGACTGACACTGGAGCGGGAAACGGGATTTGAACCCGCGACCCTCGCCTTGGCAAGGCGATGCTCTACCACTGAGCTATTCCCGCTCGATCACAGTCAGTCAGAGGGGTAGGATTTTACTGATGCATGAACGAAACTGTCAAGCAGTCTATCGGGCATTGTAGATAGCACATCATCTGTCCGGTTTTTGTAGCACGTGATCTGTCCGGTTTAGGGTG
>JAABQN010000067.1 GCA_011391455.1 Nitrospiraceae bacterium | reverse complement strand
GGCCGGATTCATCTATGGAACGTCTGGCATCAAGTCCGCTTACGAAAGTGGACGGGGTCTTCTCACGTTGCGCGCGAAAGTGAAGGTCGAGTCCGATGAACGCACGGATCGCGAACGGTTGATTGTTACGGAGCTGCCCTATCAGGTCAATAAGTCCAAGCTGATCGAAAAGATTGCCGAGTTGATCAGGGACGAACGGATCAAAGGGATTTCCGATCTGCGCGACGAATCCGATCGGGACGGTATCCGCGTCGTCATCGAACTGAAGCGCGGGGAAATTCCGCTCATCACCCTGAACAATCTCTATAAGCTCACGCAACTCCAGACGACCTTCGGGGTCATCATGCTGGCGCTGGTGAACAATCGTCCGGAAGTGCTGAATCTCAAACAGATCCTGCATCATTTCATCGAGCACCGGCGCGAGGTCGTCGTCCGCCGGACCGCCTTCGAGCTGCGCAAAGCGGAAGAGCGGGCCCATATCCTCGAAGGCCTCAAGATCGCGCTCGATAACCTGGATGCGGTGATTGCCCTGATCCGGCGCGCGCAATCGCCCGATGAGGCCCGCGTCGGCCTGATGCGGGAATTTACGCTGAGCGAAATTCAGTCGAATGCCATCTTGGAAATGCGGCTCCAGCGGCTTACGCAATTGGAGCGCAACAAACTCATCGAAGAATATAAAGAGGTCTTAAAGCAGATCGAGCGTCTCAAGTCGATCCTGAGCAGCGAAGCGCTGGTGCGGACGATCATCAAAGATGAGTTGATAGAGGTGCGCGAAGCCTATAAAGACGAGCGCCGCACACAGATCGTGAAAGAAGAAGCAGAGATTACGCTGGAAGACATGATCGCGAACGAAGAAGTGGTCGTCACGATCTCGCACGCCGGCTATATCAAGCGCAACCCGGTTACCCTGTATCGGGCGCAGCGGCGCGGTGGCAAGGGCAAGATCGGGATGGGGGTCAAGGACGAGGATTTTGTCGTGACTCTGTTCACCGCGACCACGCACGAGTCGCTCCTGTTCTTCACGGACGCGGGGAAGGTCTATTGGCTGAAAGTTCATGAGATTCCGGACGCAGGGCGGGCCGCCAAGGGCAAAGCGCTGGTGAATCTGCTGGCGCTGTCCGGCGAGGAGAAAGTTACCGCGACGGTGCCCGTGAAGGAGTTCCGCGAAGACCGGTTCATCGTGATGGCGACTGCGCAGGGCATCATCAAGAAGACCGAACTCTCCGCCTACGGCAATCCCCGACAGGGTGGCATCATTGCGCTGTCGCTGGATAAAGGGGATCGTCTCATCGGCGTGCAGCTCACCGATGGCCAGCGGGAAATTCTGTTGGGCACGAAGAAGGGGATTACGATCCTCTTTAAAGAAGACGGCGTTCGCCCGATGGGGCGTACGGCGCACGGGGTACGAGGTATTACGCTTGAGGAAGGCAACGAAGTCATCGGCATGGAAACCATCACCCCCGACTCCACCACTCAAATCCTCACGGTCACGGAGGGCGGCTACGGAAAACGCACACCGGTGAGCGAGTATCGCGTCCAGGGACGCGGGGGAAAGGGCATCATCAGCGTGAAAACCAATGAGCGCAACGGGCTCGCCGTCGGATTTCTTCAAGTCCGAGACGGCGATGAGATCATGCTGATGGCGGCTCAAGGCAAGGTGCTTCGATGCAAGGTGGATGAGTTCCGTGAAATCGGTCGGAATACCCAGGGGGTTCGGATCCTCGATCTTGAGGGAGAGGGCGATCGAGTCGTGGCTGTCGCGCGTTTGGCGGACAGCGCCGAGGTGCTCCCCGAGGAAGGCGGCGGGTAACGGATACGCGCGAGATCATACGTTTTCCATGCAAGCGCAGGATTCTTCTCCAACTCCCCTTCCCGTACCCAAGCCGAAGAAGCGCCTGGATATGGTCGTCAAGTTGGCGCTTGGCGTGCTCGTCATGTCCTTCACCCTGATCTGGGGCGGGATGTATCTCAGTCGTCCCGATCGCTCGATTCCCCCCTATAGTGTCGGTTCTCAAGTCGGCCACATCGTCGCAATGCACGTACCTCACGATACGACCAACCAAGGGATTGAAACCTTGGTGAAGCGACTTCGCAAGGTCGGTCGTCTGACGCACCATTTTGCCAAGATGAAGGTTCAACCGACGACGCCGGGCGATCCGGGCGGTTGGTACAGGAAGATGGTGGTGTATGTGTTCGATGATTATGGATGGGCTGAGCCAGAAATGCTGAATAAATATTTGGCCGGAGACGCCGAGGTGGTCAGGAAATATGAGCAGGTGATGCGGGGGTATTATCGGCTGCAGGATCAGGAAGAAGAGGGAGGCCTCGGCCCCATGCCCAAGACCGATGTGGCCTCCGATGCCACGAGCATTCTCTTCAAGGGGCTCGTGACGGATCCTATCCCGGCGGAGTTAGAGTACGAAGATTTCTCGATATCACCGATGTAAACAGCTGACGGAGCTCAGGGTCTTGTATTGCTGAGACATGGGATGCTGTCTCAGCCAGTTCCACCTCGGAGAGAGTGACGTCGTCATCGAGTGGAGGTGTCGTGGCAGAGGCCGCTGTACGAGCGGGGATCTCGCCCACGCGCAACGCAATCTCGGTGACGAATTCCCCACCGGCTACCTGGTTGAGTTTCTGAATAAGCGTCGGCTTGAGGAACGTGAGTTGGTGCAGCCAGACACTGTTGCGGACCAGGAGGTAGAGCTTTTTATAGCGAACCTGGTCGGGCCAGGTGTTCGAGGCGATGGGTTCCCCGACGATGGAGACCCAGTCCCGGCGCATGCGGTTTTCGAGCAACTTGGATTCAATACCCAGGCGACGAGCCAGCCCTTCGAGGATGCTGGAGAGAGAGTCGATGGAGCCGATTCCGCGCATGGCGGCATCATAGCAAAAGCAAGTTGGAAAGTCCGAAGGTCATCAAGTCAAAAGTTTCCGAAGACCTGAAGACTTTTGGACTTGATGACGTCGAGACTTTCGTGGCGAGGCAGCTCAATGGTGCAACAACAAAAAGAGAAGAACGAAATAGCCGTCGCCACAAACCGCAAGGCCTACCACGACTATTTCATTGAAGAGAAGTTCGAGGCGGGCATCATGCTCCAGGGCACGGAGGTCAAGTCCCTGCGAGATGGGCGCGTGAACCTGCAAGATAGCTACGCCAGCGTGAAGGGGAGCGAAATATTTCTCCACCACTGCCACATCAGCCCGTATAGCCACGGCAACCTTTCGAATCATGAGCCGCTCCGTACCAGGAAACTTCTGCTCCATCGCAAGGAGATCAATAAGCTCCTGGTTAAGACCCAACAACAGGGGCTGACGATCATCCCGCTCCGCATCTATTTCTCCAAACGGGGCCTTGCCAAGGTCGAAATCGGGT
This sequence comes from Nitrospiraceae bacterium, assembly GCA_011391455.1. GTDB lineage: Bacteria > Nitrospirota > Nitrospiria > Nitrospirales > Nitrospiraceae > Palsa-1315. The sequence goes on along the minus strand of JAABQN010000067.1, from coordinate 6,128 downwards.
TGGCCAAGGGCAAGAAGCAACATGACCGCAGGGAATCCGACAAGACGCGTGAAGCGAGCCGCGAAGTGGAACGGGCGATGAAAGAGAGAAAGTGAAGCTGGTGGGTCCTGTCACCGAATTGTGCTCCGACTGTCCTCGCACCCCGCCCGGTGTAGGGACCCCGCTGCGGGCAGTCGGAGCACAACTCGGTGTCACCCGCCAGCTTTGAGAATGGTGGAGGAGACAAAAAATAGAAAAAGACCGGCACGGCTTTGACATGGGCCAGTTATTCTTGGGCCCGGTCGATCCAGAGCACGAACACTTCCGGTGAAACTCCTGATTCGTCCGGTTTCGTTCCACCAACAATGTGGATTAACAGATCGGTGCGGTCGCCGGCCGCAAACATAGGCGATCGCACCGCGCTCCTATTCCTTCCACAAGCTCCCCTGTCGAAAACATCCGGCAACCCACTGTAGAAAAGGCACGGACAGAAGATTCCCCATTCCTAGTTACCGGCAGGTGCGTGTGCCAAGAAGCTGATTTACTTCAAGAAGTCTGTTCTGTCCCTCTATTCATTAAATTTCCTTCTTGACTTAGTTCTATGTAGGACTATTATATCCAGGGCAACGTTAGAACCAGATGGAGGCTTCATCATGTATGTTGTCGTTGGTGCAACGGGGAATACGGGATCGGCGGTTGTAGAGACCTTGCTGAGTCGGAAGCAACCGGTGCGGATCGTTGTGCGCTCGGCGGATAAGGGGGCGGCGTGGAAGGCGAAGGGCGTGGAGATTGTTGTTGCCTCGCTCGACGATGTGTCCTCGTTGGCCACAGTGTTTGAAGGGGCCAAGGGTGTTTATCTCTTGGTGCCGCCGAACTATGGCGCGGCGGCGTGGCTGGCCGACCAACGAGCACGGATGGATCGTGCGGCAGAAGCCGTGAAGAAAAGCGGCATCTCTCATGTCGTGTTTCTGTCCTCAGTTGGTGGTCACATTGCCGAGGGAACCGGGCCCATCAAGGCCGCTCGCTATGGAGAGCAGACTCTCGGAAAGTCAGTTTCCAATCTGACGATCCTCCGCCCCTGCTACTTCATGGACAACTGGGCTCCGGTTCTTGGCGTAGCCAAGGGACAAGGCGTGTTGCCGACGTTCATCGCGCCTCAGGCTATGGTTCCTATGATTTCGACCAGAGACATCGGCCGCGTGGGGGCGGAGCAGTTAATGGCCGGTGGAAAGGGTAAGCAGATAGTGGAACTTGCCGGACCGGAAGAATACAGTCCAGATCAGGTTGCGGCTGCCCTCGGTCGGATTCTGGGAAAGCCCGTGACGGCTCAGCATGCGCCGTTGAGCGCAGTGGTGCCGACATTCAAATCGTTTGGGTTTTCCGATGAAGCGGCGAAACTGTTTGAAGAAATGTACACAGCATTTTCTACAGGGGCGATTGGGTACGAGCATCCTGCATCGGTGATTCGGGGTCGGGTGACGCTGGCCGAGGCCTTGAAGGCGTTCGTGAAGGCCTGATAAACGGTGCGCATCATGAGCGAGACAAAGGAGACAATCATGAAGGCGAATCTCGACAAGGTGAAAACGTTGGCCAAGGATCTACGGAAGGGCTACCCGCGCAGTCCACGGGAGAAGCTGGGCGGCTATGTGATCGCGGCCCGCTGTGTGGACAAGTGTCGGGCGTTCTTGCTCGGGATCAACGGTGAATACAATTACTGGCCCTGTTCGTTAGCGAGCCAATGGTTTTCGTTCACCGGCATCACGCCCGATCAGTTCAAGGAGGTCGTGACGACCGGAGCCTCAGACGAGGAAATCGCAGAATGGATCGTCAGCCATACGCAAGTTAAGAATATGGATGACGTATTGAAATGGAACAATAAGCTGCGCGATATGCGGCTCAGCGAGATGAGTCTTGAGGCCCAGCAATACCTCGAAGAATATATTCCCCAGGTCGTGCCGAAGCATCACCCGGTGTATGTGTGGTTTGATGTGTACGATCTCGAAGAGAAGCGACTGTAATCGCAGTGTTCGGGACAGGGGTCTGTGACGAACGGAAGGAGAATGCCAATGAGCCGTCATGAGACAATCGAGACCGCAGTAACAAAAGACATCGTAGGAATCTATCAGTCAGGCTCCACTCACATGGTCGGCGATGGGTTTCCCGTGCGGAACCTCTTTCCCAGCAACGACCTTGATCGTGACGTTAGCCCGTTTCTGATGTTGGACTATGCTGGGCCGCAGTATTTCGAGTCGACGGATCATCCTCGTGGCGTGGGAGAACATCCCCATCGCGGGTTTGAAACCGTCACCATCGTCTATGAAGGCGTCGTGGCCCATCGTGATTCGGCTGGGAACGCTGGGGTGATCGGCCCAGGCGATGTTCAATGGATGACCGCGGCATCCGGCATCGTTCATGAAGAGCTGCACGAAAAGGAATGGGCCAAGAACGGCGGGACGCTCCATGCAATTCAATTGTGGGTGAACTTGCCAAGCGTTTCGAAAATGTCGGTGCCCGGTTATCAGACGATTCTCAACGCCGACATCCCTTCCATCGATCTTGACGGCGGGGCTGGTCGATTACGGGTGATCGCCGGATCGTTTCTTGGACACAAGGGACCGGCCCATACCTTCACTCCGGTTGAGCTGTACGACCTGCAGTTGAAGGCTGGAAGGCGGGTCGCTCTGGCCTTGCCCGAAGGACACAATACGTCCATCTTTGTCTTACAAGGCCGCGCCTCTGTGAATGGGTCGGAGGAGGCAGGGGAAGCGGAACTGATCGTCTGCAAGCGTGAGGGATCGCAAGTGACGGTGGAGGCTCAGGAGGACAGCCGGCTCTTGGTCATGGCCGGTGAGCCAATTGATGAACCGATTGCGCGTTATGGCCCCTTCGTCATGAATACTAAAGCGGAACTGGTTCAGGCTGTGAATGATTATAACGCCGGCAAGATGGGTCATTTGTCAGGGCGCTGAAAAATCCCGCCAGCAGGGGAGAGGGATGGAGCCTGATGATCTTCTGTGCTCGCGCAACGCGCGGCTTAAGAAAGCCCTCGTTGGACGCACGCAGTGGAAGATCAATCAGCCCCCATCCCTGAAGAGAGGACCAGCGAGCTCGGAAAGATCAATTAGAATGGGGCAGTGGTCGCGTGGGAAAAGGCGCGTCTCGGCGCGCCAGGGTTGGGCGGGTGAGAAGGTCGTGCGTAGTTGGGGACCAAGCCAGGCCACCCCTTAAAGAAGGTAACAAGCGAGCTTGGAGGGATCATAAAGGAATTCACAATGCAGATCGACATCTACTCCGACATCGTCTGCCCTTGGTGTTATGTCGGGAAGCGACGGCTTGAACGGGCATTGACCTCGATTGGTGGTGACGTACATGTGACGTGGCGCCCGTTCCAATTGAATCCAACGATGCCACTTGACGGAATGAACAGAAAAGCCTATTTGGCAGCCAAGTTTGGGAGCTTGGAGGCTTTTGGCCGGATGGAAGAACAACTTCTCGCTGTCGGCACGGATGAACAGATTCCCTTTGCCTTCGAGAAGATTCAGCGGACGCCAAACACCTTTGCATCCCATCGGCTGGTTTGGTATGCCGAGCAACTGGGTCGCCAAGACTCCGCCGTAGAATCACTGTTCCAGGGATACTTCACGGAAGGGGTAGATATCGGTTCAATGTCGGTCCTCGGTCAACTAGCGGGTCGCGCCGGCCTCGATGTTGAGGCTGTCGAATCATTTCTCCACAGTGAGGATGGGACCGCGGAGGTCAAGGCCGAAGAAGCAGGCGGTCGTCGGTTGGGCATCAGCGGGGTGCCCTATTTCGTCCTCAACGGCACGGTTGCGATCTTCGGCGCGCAGCCTCCGGATATCATTGCGTCGGCCATACAGCAGGCCAAGAAAACAGTTGTGGAGAGTAAGAAGGAGTCATAATGGCCGTTCAAGTCTACGGGTGTAATCATATTGTTATTGAGGTCACCGACGCCAAGAAGGCCGTGAAATTTTACTCCGACGTCTTCGGCTTGCAGATGCTCCGCGGCGGAGAAGGATCTGCCTGGTGCAAGCTGGGGGAACATCAATTCATGGCGATCTTCGAAGTCGACAAGCTGCAACCAGACCGTGTGAAACATTTCGGCTTGATGGTTCGAGATGCCAAGCAGATCAAAGAGGTCCGGCGCAAGCTGGTCAGCAAATATAAGTTGAAGATGCAGCCGAACTTCCGCTGCGACTTCCGCGATCCCTGGGGTAATCGCATTCAGGTCGGTGATCTCAGCGATGAATCGCTGGTCTGGCTCCTCCCCTACCAAGAAGTTCAGAAAGCCGGTATTACATTCACCAGCAAGAAATAAGGCGTGAAACGTGAGACGTAAAAAGTGAAACGAGCCTAATTCTCAGAAACCTTTCACGTCTCACGTTTTACGTTTCACGAGGGTATCTAGATGAAAGCCCACTACCTCGGCCACGTTGTTTTCTACGTGAAAGATCTGGAGCGGTCGCTCCGATTCTATCGCGACCTACTGGGGTTCAAGGAAGTCGGCCGGATCTTCAACGGGGCCGCGGCGGCTCTGACATCCGGACGGACCCATCACGAACTCTTGTTGATTCAAGTCGGCGAGGCTCCTGGGCCACTTGAGGGGAGACGTCGAGGGCTCTATCATGTCGGGATTAAGGTGGGAGACAGCCTCGATGAACTCCGTTCGGCCAAGAAAGAGTTGGAACAGGCTGGGGTTCAGATCGACGGCATGAGCGACCACACGGTGAGCCAAAGCCTCTATCTGCGCGATCCGGATGGCAACGAAGTCGAAATCTATGTTGATGCGGATGAGTCGGTGTGGAAAAATAACCCCGCTGCCGTCCTCGCACCGATCAAGCCGTTACAGTTGTAATTTAACAAGGAGGGCCATTCATGGAGAAGCCACGCATTGCAGCCAAGCAGCCAGAAGTACTGACGTTGGAAGCGGGAACTTACTATTGGTGTCAATGTGGACGCTCAAGGGACCAACCGTTCTGTGACGGGGCTCACCAAGGGACCGGGATCGAGCCGGTCGAATTTACAGTAGATGAAACGAAAGAAGTTGCCTTGTGCATGTGCAAGCAGACTAAGACCCCGCCGTACTGCGACGGCACGCACCAGACACTCTGATTCTTCTTCGCCGCATACCCCGTAGCCTCAGGCCTTCGTAGCCAAAGAGGAGCTGCACTCCATGTCGTCTTCTGGCACGGTCTTTCTCTTCGACGTGGATAACACGCTGCTGGACAACGATCGAGTCACCGAAGACTTGCAGCGTTATCTTGAACGTGAAGTCGGCCACGAGCGTCAGGGACGATACTGGGCCATATTCGAACAGTTGCGAGTCGAGCTGGGGTATGCAGATTATTTAGGGGCTCTTCAGCGGTATCGCATTGAGTACCCCCGGGATTCGCACCTGTTAACGGTCTCTCATTTCCTCATCAACTATCCTTTCGACGATCGGCTGTACCAGAACGCGCTCCAGGTGATTCAACAGGTCAAGCAGTGGGGGCCTGTCGTCATCCTGTCCGACGGGGACGTGGTCTTCCAGCCGAGAAAAATCGAACGATCCGGATTATTTGAAGCCGTTGGCGGGAATGTTTTGATCTATATTCACAAAGAACAGGAGCTGGACGACGTGGAACAGCGCTATCCCGCTGAGCATTACGTGTTGATCGACGACAAGCTGCGTATTCTCTCAGCTGTGAAAACCGCCTGGGCCTCGCGCGTCACGACTGTGTTTCCTCGCCAGGGCCACTATGCCGTGGACAAGCAGGTACTGGCGCGCTTCCCACCGGCGGACGTGACCATCACCCGAATCGGAGACTTACTCAATTATGACCTCTCGACTCTCCTGGCTGGCGGGGATGGGCTCAAACGTTAGGGACGTTCGCGACGCGAATCGTCCATAGGGCTGTGTTCTTATAGCCAAAATGTCCCTTTAATTTTTCCCCAGAGGGGAAGCGGATACTCAAAAAGGCCAGACTTCTCGCCCGCTCAACCTTGGCGCGCCAAAAGGCATCGTTCCGCGGGCAAGGCCGCAGCGAATGCTAGAGATGATCCCTCCAAGCTCGCTCGTTACCTTCTTTCAAGGGGTGGCCTGGCTTGGTCCCCAACTGCGCACGTCGAACGACCACTGCTTCATCGTGGGG
>JAABQN010000066.1 GCA_011391455.1 Nitrospiraceae bacterium | reverse complement strand
CTGGGATAGGGGATGTGCTGCACGGGGCTGCGATCCTTGAGAACTGTATCCATCAGTGCGACGGTGTGCCGCTATGGATTCTGCCCACCGGATCTCCCGCGGCTCGTCCGTCAGGCCTCTCGGGCATTCAGTATGTCAAGAATATCTTGCCGGCGCTTAGGGCACGCTACGACCATGTGATCTTGGATTCGCCTCCGGTTCTTCCGTTGGCCGACGTCAACGCGCTGAGCGGCTTGGCCGACATGACAGTCTTCGTCGTTCGTGCTGGCCGGACCAGCCAGGACATCGTGAAAAAGGCGTTGAGCACGCTTGGCGAGACGACTGATGCTGCGGGCATTGTCTTGACGCAGGTGGAAATGGAGTATGCGCCGTATCTCACGTACACAGCCCCTTACACAAATGAAGATGCCAGAAGTCACGCATAAGAGGATTCGGGAAGAACCCGCGCTTCTGTCTAACTTTTTCCCTGATCGCGCGCCTGCGTCATGGCGCGCGCCAGGTCTCAAGAAGCGGCTCCTCATTCTTGGGACAGGGCAGTTGGCCGTTGACTTGAGTCAGGTCATCCGGTCGAAACCCTGGTTGATGTTTGATATCGTCGGATTCCTGGACGAGGCGGCTGAGCGAGTAGGCGAACAGCTTGTCGAGCCACGCATTATCGGGACGTATGACCAATTGGGCCAGATGGTCCAGCAACATTATGTGGATACCATTGTCGTGTGTCTGGCGGAACATCGTATGTTTCTGCCGGTTCAGGCGCTTCTGGACTTCAAGACGATGGGAGTGAACATTCTTGACGGCCACCATCTGTTCGAAACGGCATCGGGGCGTCTCTTGATCGATACGCTTCGTCCGAGCACGTTAATTTTCTCAACGGGGTTTCGCCGCGGACTGATATCGCTGGTATGCAAGAGAGTCCTCGATGTGGTGGTGTCTGCCCTGGGGTTGGTGGCGTTGATCCCTCTCTTTCTCCTTATCGCAGCGCTCATAGTAGTGGACTCACCGGGTCCGATATTGTTCCGCCAGCTGCGTGTCGGGTTACGGGGTCAGCCGTTCCTAATCTGGAAGTTTCGTTCGATGCAGCACAATGCCGAGAAGTCCGGACCGCAATGGGCTCAAGCCAACGACCCGCGCGTCTCTCGCGTCGGATGGTGGCTGCGAATGACTCGCATCGATGAGCTCCCGCAGTTAGTAAATGTGTTCCGAGGGGAGATGAGCCTTGTTGGGCCGCGTCCGGAACGGCCTGAATTTGTGCAGGGTTTGCGGTCGACTATTCCGTATTACGATATTCGGCACACGGTGCGCCCCGGCCTGACCGGGTGGGCGCAAGTCAGGTTTCGCTACGGGGCCTCCGCAGAGGATGCGCACTCCAAACTGCAATACGACCTGTATTATGTGAAGCATTTTTCTCTAGCGTTGGATGTCCAAATCCTGCTGGAGACCATTCACGTCGTCATACTCGGCAAAGGGGCTCATTAAAATAGAAGATCGGGTGTCTTGATTCAGACCTGTTTCACGGATCCTCTCCGAGCTGCGGATAGTGCGCGAGGAGCAAGATCAAGAGGGCGTTAGAGTGTGTCAATGGTTCACACATTTGAATCCCTGTTGCTCATCGTGCTGTATGGTTCTCTCGCAGTCATCGTGTACTCCTATGTGGGTTACCCGGTCATACTGTCCCTCTGGGCATATCTAAAGGGGAAGCCGGTACTCAAGAGTACGAAAAAGATTGTTCCGTCCGTGACAGTCGTCATTGCGGCGTGGAACGAAGAAGCCCGTATCCAAGCCCGCATCCGGAATGTGCTGGACCAGGACTATCCTCACTCGAATCTCGATGTGCTCGTGGTGTCGGACGGGTCAACCGATGGTACCGCCTCCGCAGTACGCTCAATGGGTTCGGATCGAGTCGCCGTCCTCTCCCTCGAGGAAAGGAAGGGGAAGGCCGTTGCGATCAACCACGGCGTGGCTGCTGCTCGTGGGGAGATTATCGTTTTTGCAGATGCGCGACAGCGATTCTCTTCTACGACCGTGCGTGAGCTGGTAGGGAACTTTGCCGATCCCTCTGTCGGGGCGGTGACCGGTGAATTGATCCTGGAAGACATTGGGCAACATGCAGGGCGGTCGCATGCAGCCGGGATGTACTGGAAGATTGAGAAATGGATCAGGCGAAACGAAGGGGCGATCGATTCTGTCGCCGGGGTCACCGGCGCTGTGTATGCCATCCGGAGACGCCTCTATCCCATTCTTCCACCCAATACCGTGCTGGACGACCTTCTCGTCCCCATGCGGATTGCAATGAATGGCTATCGCGTCGTGTTTGAACCCGGCGCCCTTGCCTTCGATTCAGTGGCGGGGGACTACCGCGTCGAGTTCGCGAGAAAGGTGCGGACTCTTGCGGGAAACTATCAGGCCATGAGTCTCTGCCCCGGGCTGCTGCTGCCTTGGAGGAACAGGCTGTTCTTCCAGTTCTGGTCTCATAAAGTGACTCGCTTGATGGCGCCCTTCTGTCTCGTGCTGTTGTTTGTTGCGAACTTATTGGTTAGCCACGGCTGGCTGGAGATGCTGCTGATGCTTCAACTTGTGAGTTATGCGGTGGCAGGGGCCGGATGGGGATTCAGAATGTTCGGAGTCAGGGAGTCGTGGACATCTCCGGCCTTCACATTCTGCCTCTTCAACTATGCGGCGCTTGTAGGGGCGTTTAAATTTTTCAGTTCTCGTCCGATCGTATGGTCGAGAACTAGCTGAGCGATCGAGATTTCTTTATGAGCGATGTAATGGATAAGACGATAAGACGCTACTCCAGGACCGCAATAGCTCAGACGCTGTGGCTCTTGGGGTACTATCGCCATGCACTACGGGGGATCCGCCATCCGTTTATTCTCAAGTATCACCGGATGCGGCCGGCAGGGCGGGAGGTTTTGCCGAATCAGGCCGGGGGTGAATTCTCTGCTGGAATAGGAGCGCGACAGTTTGAGGCGCACCTGCGTCTCATTACTCGCTGGTTTAAGCCGATTCCCATGGCTGAGATGGGCCGGGCAGTTGCGGAAAGAAAGGCGTTGCCCGATAAGGCCGTGGCCCTCACCTTCGACGATGGATATCGGGACAATTACGAAGTCGCATACCCATTGCTTAAGCGCTATGGGGTGCCGGCCTCGTTTTTTGTGTGCCCCGGACTCATCGATAGCCATCAGGGGTTTTGGTGGGATGAAATTTATGCGCTCATCGAAAAGACTACGGCCAGGGAACTACACATCGAGAAATTAATACAGGATTCGGGATTGCCGTCTTATCGCAAAGATGGAGCCCTGTCTCTTTTAACGGGGCATCAAAAGATTTCAGCGGGAGAACATCTCGTGGCCCAAGGCAAGCAGATGTCACCGCAGATGCTCACGATCTTTCTTGAACGGCTCAACGAGGCGTTAGGTGTCCCCGGTGATTCCAACTTGCGAAAACAGACTCTGATGAACTGGGATGAAATCAGAGAAATGCATCATGACGGAATGGAGATAGGCTCTCACACCATGACCCATCCTATGCTCACGCAGGTTACTGAGTCGGTCATGAGGACGGAGCTCAGTGACGCGCGCGCGCGCCTATCAGAAGTGTTGGGAGCCGCTCCCGAAGGCTTTGTGTATCCGAGCGGAGCCTTCAGTGCCACCGCCAGGAACATCGTTAGGGAAGCGGGTCATATCTACGCGTGCACGAGCCAGAGTGGATTCATCGGTGGAACAGCGGATCCGCATCTGCTCCCCAGAGTCAATGTTTCGGATCGCGGGTTTGCCGCGAGCGCCCGAGACATTGTTCTCACCTATGGAAAATATGATGGCCGCAACTAAAGTCGTATCCCATTTCAAGTCCGCGCAGCTGGAGAACAGTCCCGGCAGGCTGTGGTCCGTCCCCTTTATCGGCCTCGTTCTTTTCATTGCGTTCTATTACCTGAGCCCGGGGGATTATTTTCCAATCCTTGAAGGAGCAGGTCTGAACAAAATTGTTGCGGGGTTAGCGCTGGTGTCGGTGATCTGGAGCAACCTCAGCCAGGGCCGGCCTTGGATGGAGTTTCGAATAGAAGCCAATCTCCTGCTGCTGTTCGTCGCGGTACTGGTCGTGGGAATCCCGTTTTCGGCATGGCCAGGCGGGAGCTGGGGGGTCTTTACCGAGAGTGTGATCAAGACCCTATTGTTTGTTCTCCTGATGACCAACGTCATCACATCTTCCAGCCAATTGAGGGCGCTTGTTCGTGTGATTGTGATCTGCGCCACAATCATTGCGTTCGTTGCCGTCAGCCATTATGTCACCGGCATGTTCGATCAATGGGGACGATTGATCGGCTATGGCGAGAAGGAATATGCCAATCCGAACGACCTGTCCCTCGGCCTGCTGACGATTATTCCTTTGGCGTTTCTGCTCCTCCTCGAAGCGAAAACGATCT
>JAABQN010000065.1 GCA_011391455.1 Nitrospiraceae bacterium | reverse complement strand
GGGGCATATACTGGAGCGATCGCGCTTATGAGTCTGGCGATCCTGGCTTCTATGTCGCGGACGGGCATGGTGGGGCTTGCGTTTCTTGGAACGGCGTGGCTGCTGTCCATGGCCAGGAAAACACCCAAGAAGGCCATCATCGGTATGGTGGTGATGATGGCCCTTGTCGCCACCTCCGTAGCCATGGTTCCCGCCTTGGCCGATCGATTCGGTTCGATATTCGATGAGGAGAAGGAGGATCTGGGAAGCCGGGCGGCCCGGCTTGAACACATGTGGGATGGTCTTGCGATCATGGCTGAGAATCCCATTTTAGGGGTCGGCATGGGACAGACGCCGGGAGCGGTGTATGCGCGGCATGGAAATAGCGGGCCTCACTGGGAACAAATTCACAATGTGTATCTTCAGGTCGGAGCCGAAGGAGGAATCATCGCTCTCGCCCTGTTCCTAGCAATGATGATTTCAGAAACAGCAAGACTGAAGCGCGCTGAACTGGCTTTAATGCAAGGACCGGATGCGGAGATGGTGAAATGGCCCCGGTGCATGCGAGCGTCTATTGTGACGTTTATTGTGTGCGCTAATTTTTCGCCGGTCGCCTATAACTGGTTCTTCTACATACTGCTCGGGCTTTCAGGGGCGGCGCTCAAGCTACTGGCGCCTCCGAATGTTGTGGAAGCATCCACGGTCGGGCCGAGCTTATCGCCAGCCCGTCTTCGTCGTCTGATGTTCCAGTCCGGCGGGGCTTTTTCCATTCGGCCTTCCCGGCGGGCTGAGCGTTCGCCCGCGTCGCCCTTAATTTCGAGAAGCCCCAGCGGGCTTCGGGCTCGTACGTCTCGAGACGGGGTTCAGGAATAATCCTGGTTAACCCGTTCAAACTCTATGGGCAACGATTGGAACCGCAGAAGTGAAAATTTCTGATCAAGCGGCGTTACTCTTTATCAGCAAGGCGGTCTCGGCCGCACTTCTTTTTGCTGTGGGGCCCATATTGGTCCGGTATATGGACCAGGCTGAGTACGGGACATTCCTGCAAATCAACCTCATTACATCGTTTCTGGTTGCGATCGTTCCATGGGGCATTCCGCAAGCCATCTCATTTTTTGTTCCTCGAATAGGAACGGCTAAACGGTTCAGTTTTGTTACCAGAACTCTGACCACCTTGTTTGTTCTCGGTTGTTTCGGCGCGGCATTGGTGTGGGTAGGCCGGGATGTGCTGGGGCAGTGGATGAATAACCCTCAACTGATTACGCTCGCTCCCTACATCGGGGGGGTGATCATTGTCACCATATTAGTCGACACGACCGAAACTGTTTTTTACGCCTACAACCGGGCGATTGTTGTCGGGATCGTTCTTCCGCTCAAAGCGATTGCCAGGTTGACGGGCGTGGTTCTTCCGGTGCTGTTCGGGTGGGGTCTTGCCGGACTATTCGAGGGGATTATCGCCGTTGGATTGGTCGAGTCCGTGTTGTTGTACGGGTACCATCTTTTGAAGCTGCGCGAAGCCAGCCTGGCGTCAGGCGCCGCAATCGCGCCGTTGTCCGAGCAGGTTCGCTATGCATTGCCTGTCGGCCTGACCATGCTTATGACCATCACGGGATCAAACATGGATAAGTATGTGGTGTCGTCACTATTCTCGCCTGCGCAGTATGCTGTGTATGCGAGAGGCGCATTCGACTTGCCCCTGGTAGGCATTCTCCCCGGCATGCTGTTCGATCTTCTATTGCCGAAGTTTTCAGAATATCTTCATAAAGGACAGACTCGAGAGGTCTTGAGGCTGATGAGAGAATCTATCAGGAGAACCGCTCTCGTCTTTTTTCCAGTCTGTTTGCTCAGCGTTGTTTTAGGTGATGCGTTGATCACGCTTCTGTTTACGGATGCCTATGCTGCCAGCGCGCCAATTTTCAAGGTGTTTCTGCTTGGCATGCTGTTTCAAGTAGCGAACTTCCAAATCGTATTTCGTGCAACCGGCAATAACGCGCGCTATCTGAAAGTCATTGTGTTGAGGATCGTTCTCGGACTGGGATTAACGATCGGGCTCCTCAACATGTTCGGAGCAATCGGGGCAGCGTTCGCGGTTGTCATAACCCAGGCGACCGTCTCCTTTGTTTCCTGTGTTCTCGCAGGCCGGGAATTGAGTGAGTCATGGCTGAAACTCGTTCCGTGGAGTGATCTCGGGAAAACGCTTGCCCTCAGCGTATGTGTCGCGATCGTGATTCTTCCGATTACGTGGCTGGCAGTCCCCAATTGGATAATCCTACTTCTCGGGGGAGCGGCGTTTGGCCTCCTCTATGTGCTCTGTGCGTTTTATCTCAAAAGGGTTTCCGACGCGGACAGAGAGATTCTGACGCGGTGGGCAGCGCTTGTCATGAGGCCATCATGATCTCGCTTGTTATCATCGCCGTCTCGCTATTATGCGGCTTAGCGGCCCTGCGTATTGCGAGGAGTAAAGCTTTCGATATTTGGCTGCTTCCGTACATCCTGGAGGCGATCAAGCGGCGTTCTTCTGTTGTGCCTGACCAGCAGGTCGATGTGATGTTTTGTATCGTGGATCACTTCGAGCCGAAGTATCTCAAACACGACTACTCACAAGGAGATGTGCCGCTGATCACGACACTCACGACACGAGAGGAAGAAATCGAAATAGTCGATGCCTGGATAGAAAAGTATCCGAGGATGGCAGGGGCGCACAAAGACTTTGACGGGCTTCCACCCCGCCATACGTGGTGTTACCCGATTGAGAATTTCGATCACGATCATGTGGGGAAACTTGCAGGATTGTGTCGGCGCGGATATGGAGAACTTGAAATCCACCTGCACCATTTCAAGGATACCCCTGAACATTTAGCGCAAACGCTGGAATCGGGAAAACAGGATCTTTCCGCCTATGGAGCGACCGTATCTGCCACAGGGGCTAGCGAACGGCGATTCGCCTTTGTCCATGGAAATTGGGCGCTGGATAACTCGGGTGGGAATTGGAACTGCGGTGTAAACAACGAGCTCGAAATTCTTAAGAAAGCCGGATGTTTTGCGGACTTTACCCTTCCGTCAGCACCCAGCCGAACCCAGACGAAGAAGATCAATTCGATCTACTACGCGCAGGACGACCCGCATAGGCCGAAATCACATAACACCGGTGTCGATGTCGCTGTCGGAGGCAAAGAGCAAGGCACATTAATGATTATCCAGGGCCCCCTCTGTTTAGATTGGCAGAAACGGAAATTCGGCATTTTCCCGGCAATAGAAAATGCAGAGATTCATCCGAACCATCCTGTCACTCCCCACCGGGTCCGCCTCTGGCTCAAGACTGCTGTTCACGTTAAAGGGCGTCCGAATTGGATTTTTATTAAGGTTCACTGTCATGGGGGTGTTCGTCGAGACCTCGATGGTTTTCTTGGAGAGCCGGCGCACAAGATGCACGAGTCTCTGGCCTCAGAAATACAAGACAAGCCTCACCATCGCCTGCATTATGTAACAGCGCGCGAGATGTACAACATCGTGAAGGCTGCTGAGGATGGGAAAACCGGTAATCCCCATGCGTACAGAGATTACGTCATCCCGCCCTATCTGAATTCGCGCTAGTCGTGCGCCGGTAAAGTTTTGAAGGGAGTTTCGGTGGAAAGTTCAATGCATTCCTACAAGCGGATAAGGTTCTAAAGGGACATCTATATGTGTGGCATAGCCGGTTTCATAGGCGACAAACTGTCAAATTGTCACGAAAGCTCGGAAGTGCTGGATCGCATGTGTCGAGCCATCACGTACCGCGGGCCTGACGACCAGGGGGTCTATATCAAGCGGAATGTGGCTCTTGGGATGCGCCGCCTCGCGATCATAGACGTGGCGGGAGGCCGGCAGCCTGTCTGCAATGAGGACGGAACTGTGACGGCTGTGTTCAATGGTGAGATCTACAACTTTCAAGACCTGCGCGCCGACCTCGAGAGAAGAGGGCATCGATTCCAATCGCATTCCGATACGGAAGTGATTGTCCATGCCTATGAGGAGTTTGGAACAGAATGTGTGAAGCATTTCCGAGGCATGTTCGCGTTCGCGATCTGGGATGACCGGTTCGGCACACTCATTTTGGCCCGCGACAGAGTCGGGGAAAAGCCGCTTCACTATACGATGTCGGGGAATGCGTTCGTATTCGGGTCGGAGATCAAGTCCCTCCTTCAGCACCCGGCGGTCAAACGCAAGGTGAATGCAACTTCCATTGCCGCCTATCTAGGGTATGGATATGTGCCGGACCCGGAGACGGCCTTCGCCGGCATCTCCAAGCTCCCGCCGGGACATCTACTCACGTTTCAAAATGGAGTCATTCGAGTCGAGCAGTATTGGGACTTCCAGTACGAACCGGCCTCCGTGAGCTCGCGATCGGTGACATTGCAGGACTATACGGAGCGGCTTCGTGAATTGCTCGATGAGTCTGTGCGGATACGGTTGATGAGCGAAGTTCCCCTCGGAGCCTTTCTGTCCGGGGGAATTGATTCGAGCACGGTCGTAGGGATGATGGCTCGACATATGACTCAGCCGGTGAAGACGTTTTCGATCGGGTTTACGGAGGGGAGCCACGACGAGCTGGAGTATGCGCGCATGACCGCGAAAAAATTTGAAACCGACCATCATGAATTTGTGGTTTCACCGGACATCTGCCGCATTGCAGAAGAAATCGTATGGCATCATGACGAGCCGTTCGCTGACGTCTCGAGTATACCGACCTATCTTGTGTCGAAAATGGCGCGAGAGCATGTGACGGTTGCGCTTTCGGGAGATGGCGGCGATGAGGTGTTTGCAGGCTATGAACGGTATCAAAGGGATCGTACGAAGCAGGCCTATGACTTCCTGCCGTCTGCCATCCGAAGGGGGGCCGGTTTGCTGAGTCGCCGACTTCCAGTCGGCACGTACGGGAAACGGTATCTTCACCATCTCTCTTTAGATGCGAATTCCCGGTATGTAGAAGGCATGTGCCTCTTTGACAGTGAAGGATTGCGCGATGTGTTGTCGAGGGACGCGGCCGCAGCCGTTCGAGAGTTCGATTTCTATCGGGACATGAACGCCCTGATGCGCGTTCCGAAGTCAGGTGAGAGAATTGACTCCCTGCTCTATCTGGACAGCAAGACATACTTGCCAGGCGATATTCTCACGAAGGTCGACAGAATGAGCATGGCGAATTCTCT
>JAABQN010000007.1 GCA_011391455.1 Nitrospiraceae bacterium | reverse complement strand
TCATGCGCGCCGGGTTCCAGACCAACCAGTTCGACAGCAGTGCGCGTTACGGCCACCTGAACTTCGTCCATGCCTCTCGGCATGCCTTGGGGATCGGGCGAAGCCCGAACGACTGGGAAGATCTGACAAAAGCCAAGGCCGTGATACTCATCGGTTCCAACATCACGGAGACCAATCCGCTCACCGCTGTGCGCATCAAGGAAGCCATTCGCGTCTATGGGGCGCAAGTGGTGGTCATCGATTCCGCTGTCACGAACATGGCCAAGCTCGCATCCCATCCAGTCCTGATCAAGCCGGGGACGGAAGGACTCGTGATCGATGGACTTGTGAAGGCCACCTTAGAGTTGGATTTGATCGATGAAGAGAGCACCAAGAAACACCCGCAAACTTTCGAATCCTTGAAGGCCGCCGTGGCCCACGTCTCGTTAGAGCAGGTGGCTGTCCAGACCGGCATGTCGGTCGAATCGTTGAAAGACACTGCGACAATCTTTGCCGAAGCGCCCCGGTCCATCATCCTCTGCGCTGAAGGAATTGTCCGCAGGCCCGATGGGTACCAGAATGTCTTGAAACTGATTGATCTCGCATGGATCACCGGCAAGTTGGACCAACCAGGCTGTGGGGTAAATACAGTCACGGAAGAGCCGAACGAGCAGGGGGCCGTGGACATGGGCGCCGCGCCGGAATTTCTCCCTGGTCAAGCCTTGTTCAGCGATCAAACCGCTCGCGACCGTTTTGCCAAGGCCTGGGACGCCACACTCCCGGCGGCTAACTCCGGGGCGGATCTCGTCGAAATTCTCAATCGCTGCAGGAGCGGCCAGATCCGCGCCCTCTATGTCATCGGTGAAAACCCGCTGGCCACGTTGCCCGCATCGATGGAGGTCCGTGCCGCGCTGGATCGGCTCGAATTGCTCGTCGTCCAGGATCCGTTCCTGACCGAGACGGCGCGCATGGCGCATGCGGTGCTGCCGGCTTGCACCTCTGCGGAGAAGGACGGCACCTTCACCAATCTGGAAGGCCGAGTCTTGCGCGTCCGCGAGGCCATCGATCCAATCGGAGAAAGTTTGCCGGATTGGCATATCATGACGGCGCTGGCCAACGCGCTGGACTGTCAATGGGGGTATGAATCCTCGAACGATATTCAATCCGAGATTATGAAGTTGCTGCCCGGGTACTACAACCTCGGACAACCACGCAAGGTTGTACCGGCAATGGACCACTATCTCTCAAACGACTACACCAAGGATGTGGAGGCTCGCTATCGAGCTCCCGCTCCATCCGACTCCAAAAACCAGCGACCCTTCGCCTTGATACTGGGACAAGTCCTGTATCATTCCGGCAAGATGTCCACCAAAGCCCCCGGGCTCATCACCATTGCCCCTAATACAGGGCGGCTCAGGATGAATCCCCAAGATATGGAACGGCTAGCCGTGGGTGAGGGAGCGACGGTGCGTCTCACGTCGGATCGTGGCTCGATGCAATTGGCGGCGCAGCCCGATCAATCCGTCGCTCCGCAGACCTGTTTCTTCCCGGAACATTTTAATGAGCCGCCGGTGAAGGACTTGATGTCGGTCCAGGTCGATCCGACGACCGGAGTTCCCACATTTAAGCAGACCCGCGTGACGATCGAAAAGGCCTAAGAAAGAGCAGGAAGCGCGCATGAGTGCTCCATCACTGATAAAGCAAGTCCTCCAAGCCGCATTGTTCTATGAGATCTGGGATGCGATGAAGGTGACGTTCAAGCACATGTTCCACAAGCCCATCACGTTCCAGTATCCACGGGAGCAACGAACTCTTCCCGACACCCATCGAGGGGCACTCGCGCTCTTACGCTACGACGATCACCAGGAACGTTGTGTCGGCTGCGACCTCTGCGAGGCCGCCTGCCCATCCCGCTGCATCAAAGTCATCAGCTTGGAAGATCCGGAGCGTCCACTCCAGCGATACGCCAGCGAGTTTTATATCGACATTACGAAATGCGTCTTTTGCGGCTACTGCGTCGAAGCTTGTCCCGTCAACGCGCTGGCGATGACGAAGATGTACGAATTCTCAACTCATGATAAACGCACCTTGCTGTTCGACAAGAAACGGCTGTACGAAATCGGCGAACGTCATCTCGACGATGCAAAGAAATACCTGTACGCGCATAATCAGGAAAAGAACGTTGAGGAAAGCAGGGAATATCGGTATTATTTCCCGCAATCGGTACTGAAGCCGACCCAACCACCACCCAAGCATCTAGGCTAAGTCGTCCAATGGTTTTGTTCTTTTTCGCCTATTTTGCACTGGCTAGTATTGCTTCGGGCGTCATGACCGTCTCGCTTAAGAACCCGGTGCATTGCGGCTTGGCGCTCTTGGCCCTATTGCTCCATGTCTCTGGACTATTCATCATTCTCAACGCTGAGTTCCTCTGGGCCGTGCAGGTTATTGTTTACGCCGGCGCGATCCTCGTGTTGTACCTCTTCGTGCTGATGCTCATGAACTTGAAGACCGACGATCGGTATTTCCACTCCTCGTACCTCTACTTTCTAGCCCCGGCAGTGATCGGATCATTGTACGTGCTGGCCCTCCTGATCCGTTCACCCTTCGGAGGCGCAAAAGGCGATGCGCCGGCTGAGGCAGTACTCCGGGATGGCGATACCCACGCGGTCGGAATCAAGATGTTCAGCGAGTATCTGTTGCAGTTCGAAATCATCGGGGTATTTCTGTTGGGCGCCGTCATTGGGGCGATTGTCCTGGCAAAAACTCCAAAGCCGGCCAACAAAGAGCGAAAGGCGTAAGGGGTCAGGCGTGAAGGGACGAGCAACAGCGGAAAAGACGAGGGTGCGTGCGCTTCACGCTTCACGCTTCACGCTTCAGGGGTAACTATGGTTCCATTAAACGCATACGTGGCCGTCAGCGCCGTCCTCTTTATTACCGGACTGCTCGGTGTGGTGATCAGACGGAACTTCATCATCGTATTAATGTCTGTCGAAATCATGCTGAATGCGGCAAACATCAACCTTGTGGCCTTTTCCTATTACTTGGAATCCATGGCAGGCCAGCTGGTGGCCCTCTTCATCATCGCCATTGCGGCGGGGGAAGCGGCGATCGGGCTGGCCATCATCATCGTCGTGTTCCGTGGAAAGATCTCCACCAACGTGGATGAGATGAATCTCTTAAAGTGGTAACGTGACCGACCTGCTCATACAACTTATTCCGTTGTTCCCTTTGCTGGCCGTGATCATAAACGGACTCCTGGGCACGCGGTATTCCCACGACTTCGCGCACCGACTTGCTTGGGGATCGGTGGGACTGTCGTTTCTCTGCACGGTCGTCGTCTTTGTCGACATCTTGCGGACCGGCACGGCCCACGAGGTTATCGCCTACCGGTGGATCTTCGGCGGCGACCTCACCGTCAATCTGGCCTATCTCGTCGATCCTCTCACATGCATCATGCTGCTTGTCGTCACGGGGGTCGGACTCCTGATTCACGTCTACTCCGTCGGCTATATGCATGGAGAGGCCGGATTTACGCGCTTCTTCACCTACATGAACCTCTTCATGGTCTCCATGTTGCTCCTCGTCATGGGGAACAATTATGTCGTGCTGTTCATCGGCTGGGAAGGGGTGGGGCTCTGTTCCTATCTGTTGATCGGCTACTACTACACCAAAGTCTCTGCCGCCAAAGCCGCTTCAAAAGCCTTTGTGGTGAACCGCATCGGCGACGCTGGCTTCCTGTTGGCCATCTTCCTCATCTTCATCAATTTCAAGACGCTCGACTATACGAAAGTCTTTGCCCAGGTCGGCCAGCTCTCGCCGGAGATGGCTACTGCAATTGCGCTCTGCTTACTCGTCGGCGCCATCGGCAAATCGGCCCAGCTTCCTCTATATACCTGGCTCCCGGACGCAATGGAGGGGCCGACGCCCGTCAGCGCGCTCATCCATGCGGCAACAATGGTCACGGCCGGGGTCTACATGATCGTGCGGAACCATGCCATTTTTGACATGTCACCCACGGCCATGTTTTGGGTTGGAACTATCGGCGGCATTACGGCACTCTTCGCCGCCACCATCGGCCTCGTGCAAACGGACATCAAGCGCGTCTTGGCCTATTCGACGGTGAGCCAACTCGGGTACATGTTCCTCGGATGCGGAATTGGGGCCTACACGGCTGCCATCTTCCACCTCATGACCCATGCTTTCTTCAAGGCCCTCTTATTTCTTGCGGCCGGATCGGTCATCCACGCGCTCTCGGGCGAGCAGGATATTCGAAAAATGGGCGGCCTCAAATCGAAAATCCCCTGGACCTATCGGCTGTTTCTAATCGGCACGATCGCCATTGCAGGCATTCCGCCGTTGGCAGGTTTCTGGAGCAAAGACGAAATCCTGGCCCATGCCTTCACGCACGAACACTATGTGCTCTATGGCATGGCTGCCATCGGCGCGCTCTTGACCTCCTTCTATATGTTTCGCCTGGTCTATCTGACCTTTTATGGCACGTCCCGCATGGACCATCATACAGAGGAACATGTGCACGAGTCGCCGATGGTAATGGTCGGCCCGTTGCTGGCGTTAGGTGTGCTGTCTATTCTCGGCGGGTTCCTGGGGTTTCCCCCTGATCAGGGCTGGCTCCATCAATTCCTTGCACCGGTCGCAGGCGCGGTAGGCGAGCATGAAGTAAGCACCGGGCTCGTGCTCACCCTTATGATGGTTGCTACGGGGATTGCGTTTATGGGCTGGGGTCTCGCGCACTATTTTTATAGCGTGAATCGTTCGGTGCCTGATCGCCTGGCGGAACAATTCCAGGCTGTCTACTCGACTGTGCTCAACAAGTACTACATCGATGAACTCTATGACCTGTTATGGGTGGAGCCGACCAAGAAGCTGGGCCTTCTGCTCGATTGGTTCGACCGCACCGTCATTGATGGCCTCGTGCGCGCCGTCGCACGCTTGGCCGACTTGTCTGCGGCCGGTTCGACGTGGGCTGAGAAATACGTGATCTACGGCGGCCTCAACGTGATCGGGTACGGCAACCATCTTGCCGCCCGCCAGTGGCGGCAACTACAGAGTGGCATGGTGCATCATTACGCCGCCATCATTGTGGCAGGGCTGTTTCTGCTGGCGGTGATTATTCAGCTCATTGTGCAACTATAAAGCACTAAAGCACTGTGATGATAGAAGAACTGGCGTCAACGTTTCCAATTCTCACCTGTATTCTTTTTCTCCCCGTCATCGGAGCCGTTGTCTTATGGTTGTTCGACGACGAGGACATGGTCCGGACCTCTGCCTTAGCGATTGCCCTTTTGGAATTGGCCCTCTGCGTATTCGTGCTCTTACGATTCGTTCCCGAATCGGCCGCCATGCAGTTTTCCGAACATGTGCCGTGGATGCCCGCCCTCGGAATCAGCTATCACCTCGCGGTCGATGGAATCAGTGTGCTGTTCGTCGGGCTCACCGCCTTTCTCACGGTTCTGATCGTCATCTATAGTTGGGACACCGTCCGTCATCAAGTGAAGCTCTACATGATGGCGCTCCTTGCCCTCGAAACGACCACGATGGGAGTCTTCCTCTCCCTCGACTTGATCCTCTTCTTCGTCTTTTGGGAACTCATGCTCATTCCCAGTTACTTTATGATCAAGCTCTGGGGCGGAGGAGCGGAGCGGCACTACGCAGCGCTAAAATTCGTGCTCTATACCTTGCTTGGCAGCGTCTTCATGTTAGTGGGCATCGCTCTCTTGGACATCAATTATCACCAGTGGGCGACGCTACGCCATATAGAACCGACCTACTCATTCGACTTATTGGAACTGCTCTCCGTCCCGATTCCGTTCAGTCAGCAAATCCTCATTTTCTGGCTGTTGTTCCTCGGCTTCGCGTTCAAGGCCCCAGTATTCCCCTTCCATACCTGGCTCCCGGACGCCCTCTTCGAGGGTCCGATCGGCATGGCAGTGGTGCTGGCCGGGCTGAAGCTCGGCACATTCGGCTTTATCCGGTTTAGCATTCCGTTGCTCCCGGACGCATCGAAAAGCCAGACCGTCGTCTCAATCATCATGGCGCTGGGATTGGCGGCAGTTCTCTACGGAGCCATTATGGCGCTGGTCCAGCAAGATTTTCGACGGCTCCTGGCGTTCAGCAGCATCAGCCACCTCGGGTTTGTGGTGATCGGTCTGTTCGCCCTGAACTATCAAGGACTGCAAGGCAGCCTGCTCACCATGATCAATTTGGGATTCAGTACGGCAGGTTTGTTCTTCATTGCGGGTTTTCTCTATTCACGGCAACAGAGCACCCATCTAGGCTCATTCGGCGGCATGGCCAAACAGACCCCCTTGCTCGCAAGCTTTTTCCTGTTCATCGGGCTGGCGTCGATCGGCTTGCCTGGCACCAATGGCTTTGTCGGTGAATTCCTCATCCTCTTGGGAACTTTCAAGGCAAATTGGCTGTACGGTGGGATCGCGGTCACCGGCGTCATCTTCAGCGCAGCCTATTTTCTCTGGTACTACGAGCGGTCGATGTTGGGACCGCTCGGCAAAGCGGTCAAGGACTCCATTCGCGATCTGCATCCCCGCGAAATACTCATCGCGTCGGCCTTGTCGCTAATGATCCTGTGGATCGGCCTCTATCCCTCCCCCTTCTTGAATATGATGAACGGGTCGGTTCAGGCATTGGTGGATCGACTGGAACGGGGAACCGTGGCGTCGCTCGAGCCCAAACAGCAGGTAAGGGTGGATTAATTCCTATGGGTGACTACGCGCTGCTCTATATTCTGTTTGCCCCCTTCGTGGGAGCCATCGCGCTGATCTTCGTCTCCAACCGGCAAACGATGCTCGTGCGAGGGATAGCCGCGGGATCAGCCCTCGTCTCTTTGCTTGCCTCGCTCTATCTGTTCTTCACCTACGATCACGTGAAGGCAGGATTTCAATTCGTCCAGCGATTCGAATGGTCCCGCCAACTGGGCATTTCCCTCCACCTCGGAGTGGATGGAATCGGCACCCCACTGGTGCTGGCGTCGAGCATCTTGTTATTCGCGGGGATTTTTGTGTCCTGGCATATCAAAGATCGGATGAAAGAATTTTATATCTGGCTGCTGATCCTCGCCGCCGCCACAATCGGCGTCTTCATGTCGTTGGACCTGTTCTTTCTCTTCTTCTTCTACGAGATGTCCGTAATCCCCATGTATCTCCTGTTGGGCATGTGGGGAAGTCACACGAAAAAATACAACGAGATGACGGATCCGGAAGGCCTCAAACAACGGGATTCAGTCGGATTCATCTTCAACTTCGGATCTAACAGCAAAGAATACGCTGCGATGAAACTGGTGCTTTTTCTTTCGGCTTTTGCCGTCGCAGCGTTGATGGGCATCTTGCTGATTTATAAGTACTCGGGACTCAATACCTTCGATATTCTCGTCTTGCGCGAACAAGCCAAGCTGATGAACATCCCGGTCTTGGGCACCACGCTCGACAAGATCATTTGGATACTGATCTTTTTTGGCTTTGCTTCGATTGCGCCTCTCTGGCCTCTGCACTCCTGGTCTCCTGTGGGCCACGCAGCCGCGCCGGCCGCCACGAGCATGCTGCATGCGGGCGTGCTGATGAAGCTCGGTCATTTTTCCATCATCCGGGTGGCCTTTGAGATTCTGCCGGAGACCACTAGAGAGCTCATGCCCATCGCAGCCGTGCTCTGTATGTTCAGTATCGTATATGGCGGGTTCGTCGCGTACTACGCCAAAGACACCAAGTACGTCATCGGGTATTCTAGTTCCAGTCACATGGGGTATGTCTTTTTGGGCATGGCCGCCTTGGACTACATCAGCTTGACCGGCGCGGTGATGTATATGTTCGCGCACGCCATGGCCACGGGGATGCTCTTCGCCATGGCCGGGTGGGTGTACGATCAGACGCACACGCGCGACATTCCCTCACTCGGCGGGCTCGCGAATCGCATGCCGTTCATCTCCGGCTGTTTCGTGATTGCTTGCATGGCCTCGATCGGGGTGCCAGGCACCGTGAACTTCATCGCCGAAGTGATGATCATCGTCGGCAGTTGGAACAAGTACCCGCTCCAAGTCATCGTGGCCGTGGTCGGCATCGTCTTGACCCTGGCCTACTTGTTCAAGATGATGCGCGGGCTTTTCTACGGGCCCATGGACCAGAAATACAGTCACGCGCATGACGCAGTCTCCGCGGCTGATCGTCTGCCGCTCATGATCATGATTGCCGTCAGCATCGGGTTCTTTTTCTTCCCCATGCATCTCTACAATGTAGTGAGATCCGGCGTCGATCCCTTGATCGCGAAGATCACCCGCGTCGTGCCAGTAGCGCAGACAGGTGAAGGGTCAGGGGTGAGGCGTGAGGCGAGCGCCACTCCCCGGACGTCCGATGCTCCGCTCCTAGCGAACAACCCCTCACCCCTAACCCCTTACTCCTCACGGGGGTCGGAATGACCTTCGCGCTTACGTTGTCATCCTCCGATCTTCTGCTACTGCTCCCGGAAATCCTACTCACGTCCTGGCTCTGTCTTATCCTGATCGTTGATTTTTCATTCCCTCAGCTGCCCAACGAACAATTAGCCTATTTCAACATCGCTGGGCTCGTCGCCACCCTTGGCTGCCTGGTTTGGTTCGACGTCAACGGCATTACCGGGACCCTTTTCGCAAATATGTTCGCCCTCGATCGGATGGCCCTGTTCTTCAAAATGTTCATCGTCGGATCGACGATCCTCGTTATTCTGGCCTCCATCGATTACATCCATCGATTCAAATTCTTCCGTGGAGAATATTATTTCTTGGTCGTGATGTCGGCCCTCGGAATGATGTTCATGGCTTCCGCGAACGACCTGCTGTCGGTCTTCGTCACCCTGGAGTTTTCCACCCTCGGCTTCTATGTCCTCGTGGCCTATCTCCGCGAGGACATTGCCTCGAACGAAGCAGGCATCAAATTTTTCATCCTGGGCATCTTCGCCGCAGCCCTCCTCGCCTATGGCATCAGCTTGGTCTACGGAGAAACAGGCAAACTGGTGTTTTCCGATATGACGACAGTACAGGCCACTCCAGGGTTGGTCATCGGCTTCCTGCTGATCTTCGCCGCATTAGGATTTAAAATCGGCGCGGTGCCTTTTCATTCATGGATTCCGGACACCTATCATGGATCGCCGACGCCGGTGACGGCATTCCTCTCGATCGCACCCAAGGGAGCGGCCTTTGCCATCCTCCTGAGAATGTTCTTCGTCGCCTTGGCGACTTTTAAGCCGATCTGGACGTTGTTGCTTGTAGCTGTGTCCATCCTATCCATGACCTACGGCAACATCGTAGCCATCGCCCAAAAGAACATGAAACGGCTCTTGGCCTATTCCGGCATCGCCCAGATCGGCAACGTACTGATCGGTCTCGCGACTGGTACGAAGATGGGCAGCGATGCCATGCTGTTCTACCTCCTGACCTATCTGTTCGCCAATCTCGGCGCCTTCGCTGTTGTCATTGCCGTCAGCGAAGCCATCGGCAGCGAGGAAATAGACGACTACAGCGGCCTGGGGCGACGGTCTCCCTTTCTCGCCTTTTCGATGCTGATCTTTCTCTTATCGTTGGCCGGAGTGCCCCCGCTGGCCGGCTTCATCGGAAAATTGTACATCTTTATCGCTGCCATCAAGGAAGGGCTCTACGTGCTCATCACTGTCGGGCTCATCAACATCGTCATTTCCATGTACTACTACCTCATCGTCGTGAAGAAGATGTACGTCAACGAACCCCACGACCGGTCACCACTTAAAGTATCGGGCCCGATCAAAGCGGTGGTCTACGTCTGTCTCGCCGGCACCCTCGCGATCGGCGTCTATCCTCAACCCGTCACCGACTGGGTTGTCTCGGCCATCATGATATTTTCAAACGTGGCGGATCCAACCGCATCCCTTCCTATTCCCCCTGCCGTCATTCCCTTCGGCGGCTAAGCCTGCCCGGCAAGCATTCTTCTGAAATATTTCTTGCAGGGCCTTCCGGAGGAGGGTACAGTTTCCAGGACAGTGGCTTACATCCCCACGCCCGCGCATGCTTGAACCATGGAATCCGTCACACAGGAATCTCCAACTACGCCCGCACCCATTCATTCAGAGCCGGTTTCCCACAGCAGCCACGCGCCGATCCTCAAGACCGGCTGGCTCATGGAGCGGTTCGCCCATTGGTCGATCGAGCAACGAGTCCTTGCGGGATTTGGGCTCGTCTTTGCCGGCATTGTCGTCATCAGCGCCATTTCCTACCGCAACACCTCCGTCTTGATCGAGAATAGCCTGCTCGATACCAAGAGCCACGAATTGGTGCAGCTGCTCGGCTCAGTCGAGGAAGCCCTTGGCGCTGCTGAGAGTGGCCATCGGCGCTATCTCGTTACCGGCGACGAATCGTACCTCAAGTCTTATCGGGCCACTGTCGAACAAATGCCGGAATACCTCCGATATCTCAGAGGTCTGGCAAACGAAGGAGCTGAACAACGAGACCGTGTAGAGGCGCTCGAACGGCTCATCACCAGTCAGTTAAAGGCAGAGGCTGGCGCCATCATCCAACGTGAGCAACTTGGCTATGAAGGTGTCCGGCACCTCGCACTTGCCGGGGCGGCAAAGACTGAGATCGAAGAAATCCATCGCCTGATGACGGAACTCGACACGACCGAGCAACGGGCACTTCATGCCCGTGTGGAAGAATCGGCTGGAAGCACGAAAAATACGATCGCCCTGCTCGGACTCGGTGCATTCCTCCAATTGGTTCTCTTAGCCGCCGTCTACTTTCTCATCCATCATGATGTCGCAGAACGGCGCCGCGTGGCTGCGGAATTGCAAAGCCGTGGCGAGCTGCTCCGGGCTGCCAATAAAGAATTAGAAGCGTTCAGCTATTCTGTGTCTCATGACCTGCGGGCTCCGCTCCGTCATATCGACGGATATGCGGCCCTCTTGTCCAAGGCAGCCGGCGAGACACTCAACGACAAAGCACGCCGCTACTTACAGACGATTTCAAACTCCGCGAAGCAAATGGGACAATTGATCGACGACTTGCTCGTTTTTTCCCGTATGGGTCGCCAGGACATGCTCTACACGACGGTCAATTTGGATCAACTCATTAAGACCGTCCTTCATGATTTACGTCTTGACTTGCAAGGGCGGACAATCTCCTGGACAATACATCCATTACCTAACGTGTCAGGAGATCCGGCGATGTTACGACAAGTCTTTGTGAATCTGATCTCCAATGCGCTGAAATTCACGGCCACGAGGCCGGAGGCCAAGATCGAAGTCGGAGCCGGCCCGCGAAGCGCCGGTGAAGCCGAGGTGTTCGTGCGTGATAATGGGGTGGGATTCGATATGCAGTATGTCAACAAGTTATTCGGCGTCTTTCAACGCCTCCATCGAAACGACGAGTTTGAAGGCACCGGCATCGGGCTCGCCAACGTGCGCCGAATCATCCATCGGCATGGTGGACGGACCTGGGCCGAAGGAGCACCGGACCAAGGCGCTACCTTTCACTTTTCGCTTCCCCTCGCGAGGTCTCTCAGATGACCACAGTCAAGCCCATCCTGCTCGCTGAAGATAACCCGCGAGACGCCGAACTTGCGCTGGCCGCAATGGAAGAGCATCACATCGCGGACAAAGTGGTGGTCTGCCACGACGGAGCTGAAGTCCTCGACTATCTCTACTGTCGTGGAATCTTTGCTGCCAGGGAACAAGGCAATCCCGTGGTCGTGTTTCTGGACCTCAAAATGCCCAAAGTCGACGGGCTCGAGGTCTTGAGAACAATTAAGAACGACGCAAACCTGAAGCCGATTCCCGTCGTCATGCTCACCTCCTCGCGCGAAGAGAGCGATCTGGCGCAAAGCTATGCGTTGGGCGCCAACGCCTACGTGGTGAAGCCGGTTGAGTTTCACCAGTTCATCACAGCCGTGAAAGAACTGGGCGTTTTTTGGGGTGTCATCAATGAACCACCACCCGAAAGCTCTGACCCGAGCGCGTAGCCTCTTCACAAAGGATCTGTGAAACCCCCTCTCCGTCTACTCCACCTCGAAGACGATCCGGTCGATGCGGAACTCATTACGACCACCCTGATCGAGGGCGGAATCCCCTGCCAGTCGCAACTCGTCGACACGCGGCAGGCATTTGTGGCAGCCCTCAAAGAAGGCCGGATGGACCTCATCCTGGCGGACTATTCGATCCCGGGATTCGACGGGATGACGGCGCTCATCTTGGCACGTCAACACCGTCCTGATGTGCCCTTCCTTTTTGTCTCAGCCACTATCGGGGAGGAACTGGCCATCGACGCCATGCATCAAGGCGCGACGGACTATGTACTCAAGCAACGGCTCGGGAGACTCGTACCATCGGTCCAGCGCGCATTACGTGAGTTAGATGACCGAGCCGAACGGAAGCGGGCGGAAGAGGCGCTTCGGCAGAGCGAGAAACAGTTTCGGCAATCCCAGAAGATGGAAGCGGTTGGCCGGTTGGCCGGAGGGATCGCGCATGACTTCAATAATCTCCTGACCGTCATCATGGGCTACAGCCAAATCCTCTTGACGGAACTCGGCCCTCACCACCCCCTTCGTGAAAAGATCGAAGAAACATTGAAGGCCGGCGGAAAGGCCGCGTCGCTGATCCGACAACTGCTCACGTTCAGCAGTAAGCAATCGACCGACCCGAAAATTCTGTCTCTCAATACCACTGTCACAAGTCTTGGAAATATGCTACGCCGCCTCATCGGCGAGGACGTACAATTTGTCATTAACCTCGATCCGAAGAACGGGCGGCTGCGCGCCGACCAAACCCAGCTTGAACAGGTCCTGGTCAACCTTGTCGTCAACGCGCGGGATGCCATGCCGAAGGGCGGAACGATCACGATCGAAACAACCCAGGTCGAACTGACCCGCAGTCCGGTGTACCACATCGCTCCGTTGCGGCCCGGCTCCTATGTTCGCTTGACCATCAGCGATACAGGCAGTGGCATGGACCTCAAAACACAATCCCATATCTTTGAACCATTCTTCACCACGAAGGAGGAGGGGAAGGGCACCGGGCTGGGCCTCTCCACGGTGTATGGGATTGTCACTCAATGCGGCGGGGCCATCGACGTCACCAGCCGTGTGGGCCACGGCACACGCTTCGATCTGTATTTCCCAAGCGTCGAATCCGACATCCAAACCACGACGCCGACTCAGCCATCGGGACGGCCTCAGCGGGGCACAGAAATGATCCTCTTGGCGGAAGATGAACCAAGCGTACGGACGCTGGTGCGAGACGAGCTGCGGAAGCTGGGCTACAAAGTCGTAGAAGCCAAGAACGGGATCGAAGCCTGCCTGCTGGCGACGCAGCAAGCAGAATCGTTTCAGCTCCTTCTGACAGACGTCGTGATGCCCGGCATGGGCGGGCGGGAACTGGCGCAACATCTCTCCGTCATCAATCCAGAATTACGCACTCTATTCATGTCGGGGTATATGGATGACGTCGGCATCATGGCCGGACAAGAAGAAGGCACCACCAGCTTTTTACAAAAGCCCTTCACTCCTGAGGTGCTTGCCAGCTCAGTCCGAAATCTGCTCGATGCCCGCATGCCATCGGACAAGGCCGGCGATACCCCCTCGACACCCAAACCAACCCCGCGCTAGCCATGTGAGGGTTCGTGTCGAAGTCGGTGTCCCTGTCCTCGAATGATTTGACGCTCCATATCGGCGCTCTCTATACTCGACCCTGAGACACTATGGTACGGAACTACAGCCTTCACCGGTCTCACTCTTTCATCTCTGTCGCCCTCATCCTGCTGGGTATCATCTTTGTCCTATCCAACGGACCTACAGCGGCCACGGCTCAAACCCTCACAGAGGATCGACTCGGAGAGGGCTTATCCATCTCCACCTGGAATCCTCAGGCACAATGCCCTGACGTCGCGCCGTTGATCGCCATTGAGATCGACCCCAACCGCTATCGCTTTACCGTGCACTACTACCAGCAGGAGGGGCTCTCGGACCCGCTCGATATTCGCCAATGGCAAGAACGAACCGGCCACGACCTGGTGTTCAATGCCGGGCTCTTTCGTGAGAATTATGCGTATCTCGGGCTGCTCTATGGAAACGGCCGCTCACTGGGGAGCAAGCGGCACACCACGTGGCTGGGGCTGTTTGTGGCAGAACCGGCGGAAGATCGTTCGCGCCGCGCGCGGGTGTTGGATCTGACCTTTGACACCTTTGACGAGCAGCATGTTCCCTATCGAGAAGTGGCGCAATCGCTCATGCTCCTCGACCGGACCGGAAAAATCCGTGTCCGCCAAACCGGGAAACGCGCACATCAGACCCTCGTCGCAGAACAAGGCGATGGGCATCTCCTCGTGCTGAAAACGACGGAAGTGGTGTCGCTCCATGACCTCGGAGAATGTCTGCGGGATGCCTTTCCTTCCCTGCGCCAGGTCATGGCCATGGACGGAGGATCTTCTTCCGACATCGCCGTCAGCCCTTCGCTCCGGAAAACCACGTCTAAACTTGCCGGTTTACACAGCTGGATCCCTCTGTTAGAAAACAGCATCACAATCCACATTGGGCTACCAGCCGTGATCGGAATCAGCCCACGCCAGAAACAAACCGGCGCCAAGACCATGGAGAAATAAGCTTGCAGAGGCGGTGCAGGCTGAATCAAGATTAGACTTTTTCAGCGGTGCCCAGATTCAACGGGAAAGCCTGCCGCAAGCCAGGCATTCATGCTTCCGGTGACGTTGTAGACATGACGGTAGCCCAAATCGGCGAGTGTTTCTGCCGCAATATTGCTGCGATGTCCTGACTGGCAATACACAACCACATGGTCCTCCAACCGGGCCCCGATTTCACGATGCCGAGCCTGAATGTCCCTGAACTCGATATTCATATCTGTTCCGGGAATGAATCCGGCCGCATGCTCTTCCACAGATCGGACATCGATTAGGATGAAACCCTTCTGCGGCATCGAAGGCGCCTTGGTCAATCCGGCACGTA
Organism: Nitrospiraceae bacterium; assembly: GCA_011391455.1. Lineage (GTDB taxonomy): Bacteria > Nitrospirota > Nitrospiria > Nitrospirales > Nitrospiraceae > Palsa-1315. The sequence goes on along the minus strand of JAABQN010000007.1, from coordinate 7,260 downwards.
ATTGCTGGACCGAGAGCAAATAGGAATGATGGGCTGACACCGCACTGATCGAGATCGCAGACAGCAGAATCAATCCGAGGGCGGCAACGATAGTTCGTATGGGCATGATTGGCCTCCTTCCAACAAAGAGCGCGCGAATCGTGCGTCGGGATCGCTCGCAGAGCTATGATAGAGACTACATGAATATCTGGTCAAGCCTCGCCATCCTCTTCCTTATCGCGTTAGCCGGTTGTGGCGAGGGGGCTAAACTGCTTCAGGAACGGGAAGATGGAGGGGTTGTCGCCTATCCCTTCATAGGAGAGCAAGGACCGATGCTCTCTTCCTTTCGCACAGACGCCCTCGCCCTTATGAAGGAGAAATGCGGGGGGCTCTATACCATCGTGCAGGAAGGGGAAACGAAAGGGCGATCTCGCATAGTCAGCCCAATGGCAGGCGCAGAGGAAGTCGTACAGGAACGCCGGTGGGGCATTCAATTTCAGTGTAAGTAAGGGTGGTTCTGCTACGAGGGGGTTGGTGGTGCGCTTGTTAAATCGTCGATAGTCAGCAGGCTGACGAGCGTAAGCCCCTCAGCTTCAACCTTGCGCCGCCCATCCTGTTCCTTCCGATCTACGATCACCAGAGCATGCGTCACAGCCAGGCCTGCCCCTCTGGCAGCTGCAACAGCCTTGAGAAGCGAACCCCCGCTTGTGAGCACATCATCCACGATCACGGCGCGATCCCCCGGCTGAAACGATCCTTCGATGAGTTTTCCAAGCCCATGATCCTTCGCCTGCTTCCGCACCACGAAGGTCCGCCACGTTCGTTTCGGCTGGGCCACAAACGCAAAATCCGAGATGCTTGTGGCAATGGAAATCGCTCCGATTTCCAATCCGCCAAGACAGTCGAGTTCGACCGACCGCAATGATTCGTATGCTAAGCCGGCGACAAGGCAGCGCGATCCCGGATGGGCCATCAATGACCGGCAATCGACATAGAAAGGACTCTTCAATCCGGAGGCAAGCGTGAACCCGGTCGTGGGATCCCACTTGAACGATTGGGTCTCATGAAAAGCTTTTGCTAACTCAATTTTAAGGGGCAGCATCCTACACACTCAACTATTCGGTCGCCCATACTACACTCGGCGATGGCCTAAATAGAATCCCGCCGTAAATTAATTCCACTCCGTAGCCGCGCAAATCCATCACGCGATCCTTATTGAACGGACGACCTCAGGGCTTGTAATCGGTGTGTTCGGAAGGTTTACCCCCATGTGAGAACTGATGTATGAACGCGATCACCTGCCAGATCTGCTCTTCTGAGAGGTACGACTTCCAGGCCTTCATGGTCGTCTTTGGAACCCCTTCCGCCACTCGCCAGAACCAGTAGCTGTCCGAGAAACGGCTGGTGTTTTTTGGGTCACGAAGCCCTCCGCCACTTTTTACCGGTTTGCCGTCCTTATGGCAACTGCGGCAGCCCTCCTGGGAATAAATCTGCCTTCCCTCCTCGATGATATTAGTATCTGTCCACCAGCCAGCCGGCATATGTTTGTCGGCATAATCGGCCGGAACCGGACTCAATGTCATTAGTCCCCCGGGGTCAGCCAGCACGGGATTCTTCGCACAGCGGAACCCTCCGTTGAAGTTCCGGTACGACGGTGATTCATAGGTGGGGGCCAACGGTATATTGAAATCCCGGCGCGTGGATCGCAGGTGCTCCGGAGCGAGATCCCACGAGCCGCCCCGTAACACTCTGTATTTACCATTTCCCGGCCCCTTCGGGTTCTGAGGGGGGCTGGTCGCGTAATAGTCCGGGTCATACCAGTCGCTTACCCATTCCCAGACATTCCCCGCCAGATCGTAGATCCCGTAGGGGCTCTTGCCGTCTTTCAATTGACCCACCGGCACCAGCGTGTCATGGTTGTTCCACTTCTTCTGCCCATAGTTCGCCCGGAGCGTATTGGGAGGTTCATTGCCCCAGGGATAGATACGCCCATCCGTCCCCCTCGCCGCTTTCTCCCATTCCGCCTCCGTCGGCAGCCGCTTGCCGGCCCACTCGCAATAGTTACTCGCATCCGACCAATCGACATTCACGATCGGGCGCTTCTGATGGGACGGCTGGTCCATGGTCGTCCACATCGGCGGCCCGTTAAAGCCCGTGGCTTCCAGAAACTTTGCATACTGCCCGACCGTCACTTCATACTTGTCGAGGTAATAGGCATCGAGATAGACCTGATGGACGGGCTTTTCATCGTCACTACCATCGTTGCTCCCCATGGTAAATTCCCCCGCCGGCACGAGCACCATCGGCGCCCCATCTTCACCGGTGATCTTCTTCTGCTGCGCCTGGGCCGGGCCTGCGGCCCAAGCAACGAACGTTATGGCCATCAGCAAACCAAGAACGAATACCCGCGCCTGTCCTCGCTGCCTCATCCCCATGCCTCTCCTCCTTGCCGTATAGCCACCGGTCACCCATTTCAAGAAAAACGTTTCACCTGCTCCGTCAACGTGTTTGCGACAAGCTTCAGGTCGAACGGCCAAGCGTAGCGAAGTTCGACCCCGGGATACTGCGGTCGCAGATGGTCGAGAATTTCGGGAATCTCAACCTCTGAGTGAGAACCGCCCGGCGTAAACATCGTCGTGGCCACGGTAATGTGAGTTGCGCCTTTCTTGATCAGCTCTTCCACCGATTCTTCCAAGGTCGGCGCACAGAACTCGTTGTAGGCAACGGCAAAAAGCGCGTCCCCCAGGTTGGCTCGCAATTGAGCCGCCACCGCCTCCAGTCCCGATTGATAGGGGTCCGTCTCCGGCGTCCTCGGCCACTGACGGATTTTTGTGTCCAAGTCATGTTCCTCTGCCGACATCGGCGCGCCTGCTGCTCGCCGCTGCCCTTCCAACCGTTTCAGTTTCGTAATCAATTCCGACGGGCAACCCTTGGGAATGCCGCCGTGACCAACTAGAATCACTCCTCGTGTCATGGTCGCCATCTCATCGCTCTCCTTGTTGATATTCGCATCCGTTCTCACTCACTTTGAATCCGTCGTTGCCTCTAGATATTCCTGTAAGTTGGTCTTACCGTAGTGACTGCCCGGGCACACTCTCCGAATAAATGCTGCCACCAGAGCCATCGCCTTTTTCACCGCGGGGGTCTTCTCAGGATCTGTGGCAGGCAAGAGACGCACAGTGATGGCCTTTTCGTGCAGCTTGAGCTGGACAAAGAAGGTGCACGCAACCCCGTTTTCGATCGCAACCGACTCTAGCAGCGCGTCTTTGCCGCTTCGTGCGAGAAAGAACTCCTGGACCTTAAGGATCTCGGTCCCCGCCCGCTGAATGATCGGAGTGAAGGCTTGATAGATGCTCTGTAAATCTCCGGCTTCCTCTATGACAACATGCGGCATGCTATTTCCTTTCTACACATGATTGCGCAACATGAGTTCCTTCGGATGCGGATTGAGATAGACCTGATTCAGAATGTAGCCGACATCGAAGATCTTCACATAGTGCTTGATCAGCGTCAAAGGGACAACCAAGGGCGTGAGTTCCTGATGATAATCATTGATCACGCCCAATAGCTCGGCTTTCTCGTGAGCGCCGAGCCGCTGCTTGAAATACCCCAGGATGTGCTGGAGGACGTTCACATGTTTGCGTACCGTCGCCTTCACGGCCAATGCCTTCATGAACAGTTCCCCATACCGGTGAGCGAATTCCTTGGGACGGTGCTGCTCCGCCTGACCGACCAGCCGCCCGAGCACTTCGTATTGCTGTGGGCTATGGGCTAACAGCAAATATTTGTGGATCGTGTGGAACTGCACCAGGGCCCGCCTCGTGACGCCACTCTGCACGAGATCCTGCCAGCGGCGGTAACAGAAGACCCGCTCGATAAAATTCTCCCTGAGTGTAGGCTCGCAGAGCCGCCCTTCTTCCTCGACCGGAATCAACGGAAACTGTTCGATAAAGGCCCGCGCAAACAGCCCGACTCCGTTCCGGTTGGGTATCCCATCCTCATTGTAGAGACGAACTCGCTCGATCCCGCAGCTCGGCGAACCCTTTTTAAAGACGTACCCGGATAAATCAAGCTCCATGAGTTGCGCGATACGATTCGTGGTCAACGTTTCCAGTGCGCGCGTGTGATCAGTCCCACTCTTGATCGTCACGAGTCGGGGATTCTGAGGATCGCCGACCAGCCGCATCGCTTCGCGAGGAGTGCCCAGTCCTGCCTCAACCTCTGGACAGACCGGGACCCACTCCACATAGCGGCCAAATATATCGGTCAGAAAACTGTCCCTCTTATGCCCTCCATCGAACCGAACTTCGTCTCCTAGGAGACAACGGCTGATGCCAAGACGGAGCGGTACGGTTGTCATCTCGTCCCTTTTAGTTTACCGAGAGCTAAATATTCCTCGCGGGCTTGCCGGTGATCCACGATGGGTAAAGGGTAGTCTATACCTATATGGCATCCGGTGACGACTTGTTCTTCCTGGGTCATCAGATGTGGCGCATGAATACGGTCAGCCGGAACGGCCGCAAGCTCCGGTACATACTGTCGAATGTACACGCCTTCTGGATCGAATTTCCTGCTCTGCAGCATGGGATTGAAAATTCTGTATCCCGGCATGGAGTCCGTCCCGGTCGAGGAGGCCCATTGCCAATTGCCGTTGTTGGCTGCAAGATCAGCATCGATGAGCCGCTGCATGAAATAGCGCTCCCCGCTTTGCCAATCGATCCGGAGATCCTTGATGAGAAACGATGCCACGACCATCCGCACGCGATTGTGCATCCACCCGGTCTGGTTCAGCTGCCGCATGCCTGCATCCACCAACGGATAACCGGTCTGCCCTTCAGACCAGGCAGCATAGAGACGATTCCACTCCGCTCCCGCTGGACGGGGTCTCGGTAATCCGTCCTTGCCTCGAAACGGACCGGAGACCACTTGCGGAAACGCGGACAAGATTTGTTGGAAAAACTCACGCCAGATCAATTCATCGACCCAGGTGAGCACATCGCGACGCGACCGGTGGCCTCCTGTGGTGAGCGTGCCCAAGGCCGCATGCACGGCAGTTCGCACCGAGAGCGTTCCGAACCGGAAATGGGGGGACAGCTTGGATGTCCCGTCGATCGCGGGGAGATTCCGCCCTTCAACGTAGGTGTGGACGGGACCGTCAAGAAACCAGCGAAGCCGTCGCTGCGCTTCCTTCTCTCCCGGTTTGATGAACAAGGGGGCTGTCTGATAGCCGAGATTTTCTGCAGTCGGCAGCGCATTCTGGGGTGGTGGGGCACCTGCGCGCTGGCCCAGCAGCCTGGCTGGGGAGGGTAGGAGCGGCGGGGTCGCGGCGTGCCACCGGGCCCACCACCTGGCGCGATAGGCGCTGTATCGCTGCAACGGATCTCCCGTCGATCCTCTGATTTCTTCAGCTTCAAATACTACATGGTCTTTGAACGTGTGGACTGCCACACCACGGGCCATGAGCGCCTGCTGGATTTTCCGATCTCGACCGATCGCCGCCGGCTCATAGTCACGATTCCAATAGATCGCATCGGCCTTCACGTCCGTAACGAAACGGATCACCTCCTCGATTTGATTCCCTCGGCGCCACTGGATGGCAAGTCCTCGAGCGGCCAGGGCACCGGCGAACTCATCGAGACAGGAGACCATGAAGGTGACGCAAGGTGAGCCAAACTGTCGAGAGCCCAAGAGGGGATCGTCGAATACGAAGAGGGGAATGACATCGGTGCAATCTACGCAGGCGGCAGTGAGTGCCGGCTGATCTTGTAGCCGCAGATCCCGCCTGAGCCAGACAACTCCTCTCATCAGTGCAACTCCTAGGGTACAGGGGTGTAATGCTTCGCTGCCGGGTCATCATCCGAAAAAAGGGCTCGGCCCACGTTACATACGCGACGAACAGCATCGTCGTGTCCACGAGTCATGATCGAACAGGATGCAAAGGCCAGCCAGCGGATAAGCGCCGCGACGACCTCGATCATTTCTCTTCCAGTTTGCCCGCTCCTGCAAGTCGAAGGACGACTGAATAACGTGACCCTCCAATGAGAGCATTCAGAATTTCACTGAATACTTCCCTTGCGCCAATTCCCTATCCATTTCGATCGTACGAGCTTGTACCCGAGCCAGGCCACTAACAGCATTCCTAGGAGTGGTACTGCTACGGTACGCACCAGCTTCTGATAATCGGTCATCTGTACCCGCAAGAGATACTGCGGGCGCTTCATCAAATTCTGCTTTTCTGTCGCAAGGATGACTGTATACAGACCTGCGTCCAGACGGACTTCGCCCCGGAGCACGCCGTCCGGGTGTGTGCTCGGACGAATATCTGCCACAATCTCACCTTCTGCTCCATCGGTACCCCTTACTACCCGCATACCGACCGGCTCATTGCGCAACGCCGGGTCCACGAGGTCCACGACCAGGAAGGTATCGCCTTCCCGGGGAATGTCTGTGCAGTACTGACCTTTCAGTTCATATTGCGGCTGATAGGCGTTGAAATGCACCACTCGCTCACCGACTCGGCGCAAGCAGGGGTCGTCTTCTCCGCTCACTGTTCCATGTGCTGTTGCTACGTTGGGGGAGTAGAGTGATGCGACAAGAATGAGCAGCATAGAGCCTGTCTGTGTGACTTGCCTAATCATGACCGAACCCTCCTGTTTGGAACCTTGTAAGGTCGCGGTGCATCACCAAACGAACTTTGATCTGACCGAATGAGACTCAGCGTGAACGCCTGGCGTTGAGCATGATGCACAGCTATCGCGCCGGCCCACCATGTGATCCCATCTCGCCCTTATAGAGTTTTCCGACGGCCATTCGCGTGATCGCAACCTCGCGTACGTCTCCCTCTCCCTTCACGCCCAGTTTCACTGCTGTGCCCACTTCCCCTCGCACCATCTTGATCACATGCTCATAGGTTTTACCGCTGACTGTGGCACCGTTCACCGTCACCACTTCATCTCCGTGCTTGAGGCCTGCTTGCTGTGCAGGCCCCTCCGGATGCACATGGTTGACGTAGAGCGAAGCCGGATCGCCAATACGTTCCGCCCAGACATGCAGCGACACGCCAATCACACCGTTCGGCAGGTCGGCATCGTCTCCATGCGGTCGCTGGGCCTGACTCCCTGTTTTGTCGTACCCTTCAGCCGCCCAGACCTCGCCCGTTTTCCCTGATACTTGAAACAACACGACGGTCAGCGCGCTTAGCAGTAGGGTGGCGGTGACGCTGATCTTCTTGGTCGTCATGTGAATACCTCCTGGTTAACTACAATTGATCGGCAACTTCGA
>JAABQN010000064.1 GCA_011391455.1 Nitrospiraceae bacterium | reverse complement strand
TCGACGATGCCACAATCGTAAGGCACAGCAGCCGAACCAACCATCTCATGAAGGCGTCCTATTGAGGTGCGCGGGGATTCCGCATCCGGTCGGTTGCGGATCATACTGATTCTTACGCGGCATTGAAAGGGCGCCAGGCTGAGTGCACTACGGCCTCCGTCTACTGGATGACTTGCCTCGCCGACTACATTCGATTACCCTCTCGCCCATGTCTCTTCATGACGGTCAAAGCGGGAGCCTTGAATGGCTGTGACTGAGCGCGCCAACTCGACTCCTATCATAAAATGGTCCGGCTAATCTCCACCTCATAAACCAAGTTTATCTACCGCCAAGGTCCAACGAAACTCGAACCACCCCTACTTTCCAGATTGACAATTCGATCTTTCGGGAAGCATATATCGTTTTCAAATAGCCCGGGATGAGTGAGCTATGCGCCTGGCATTCTGTATTTTCAAGTACTTCCCTTATGGCGGCCTCCAGCGCGACTGCCTTGATATCGCTCAGACCTGCCGTCTTCGTGGACACGATGTCACCCTGTTTACTATGGAATGGGCAGGTCCTTTGCCGAAGGACCTTCGTGTAACCATCGTTCCCACCCACGGCTTGACTAACCACGGAAGAATTACCCGCTTTGCAAAGCAGGTTCTTCCTATATTGAAACGCGAATCGTTCGACGCCGTCGTTGGTTTCAATAAGATGCCAGGGCTTGACATCTACTTCGCCGGCGACACCTGCTACGCCGATAAGTCACGGCAGGAGCATGGGTTCCCATGGGCCCCCTACTACTGGGCCACTACTCGATTCCGCCTGTTTTCGGATTTTGAACGAGCCGTCTTCAATCCACAGAGCAACACCAAAATTTTCCTCCTAACCGCTTCCCAACAACAAGTCTACACAGCCCATTACGGCACACCGGCCAACAGGTTTCACGTACTGCCCCCTGGCGTCTGTCAAGACCGCAAACCTACATGTAACGGCACTGACCTTCGCGAGAAAACACGAAATGAATTTCTGCGGGATTCCGAAGAATTCATACTGCTGGCGATCGGAGTCGATGCACAGAGGAAAGGATTGGATCGGACAATCCATGCTGTTGCGGCTCTCCCACGCGAGGTGCGCAGCAAGACCAGAGTGGTAGCAGTCGGCGAGTACCGCGCACGACAGTTCGAGCGATTGGCGAAACGACTATCGATATCAGATCGGGTAACCCTCCTACCTCCACGCACCGATATCCCGCGCTTTCTTTACGGTGCGGACCTATTAGTCCATCCCGCACATTCAGAAGCCGGTGGAACCGTGATCTTGGAAGCGATGGCGCACGGGTTGCCCGTCCTTGCCACTGATGTGTGTGGTTACGCATCCTGTGTCATGACTGCTCAATCCGGCTGCATCATGCCCTCTCCTTTTCAGCAAGAACACATGAATCGCTCTCTCCTTCGTCTCTTGACCTCTCATCAACTGCAGGCGCTATCAGCCAGCGCCCAGGACTTTACTTATTCGACCTCTCTTTATCATCGTTCAGAACATATCGCCACGATTATCGAGTCACAGTTTGATCGTCGTAGACACCGTGTATCTTCAACCTGAATTCGCTGCCACCTTATCGGAAAGTGAACGCACATTCTCCTTCCTTTTCCATCTGGACGGAGAACTCTACCGAGCGGCTCTCGGACGGAGGACTCTCAAATTCGCCCATCATGGAATGCACTATTTTATCAAGGCCCACACAGGTGTCGGCTGGAGAGAAATCTTCAAGAACCTGTTTCAGCTTCGACTTCCTGTAATCAGCGCCATTCCTGAGTGGAATGCGATTCAGCGTCTAAGAACTATTGGTATCGACACCGTCACCCCCGTGGGATATGGCTGCATAGGTCGGAATCCTGCCCGCAGGCAGTCATTCCTTATCACAGAAGATTTAGGGAAAACCGTCACACTAGAGGACCTCGGCACAAGATGGAACCAGCAGCACGCCCTGACACGGTCAGACGTGGCCTTTAAGCGAATGCTGCTTCAAAGAGTTGGTGCCATCACACGCGCGATGCACGACAGTGGGGTCAACCACCGCGACCTGTACCTTTGTCACTTCCACATCCCTGCCGCATCCTTCGACACAATCAATCCAACAGTCCCTCCCAGGATCTATCTTATGGATCTGCATCGAGCGCAAATTCGACATAGGACTCCTCCACGGCGATGGATCATAAAAGACCTTGCCGGCCTGCTCTTCTCCAGCATGGACTATGGGCTCACCAAACGGGACCGGTTTCGATTGATCACGGCATATACACGACTTCCCCTTAGGGACGCTCTCGTTTCCCGATGCGCGCTCTGGCGGAGCGTTGACCGGCGCGCACAAAAGCTTTATGAAAGACACTCTCGCAGGTCAACCTTGGCAACCCCCTAACAACTGGCTTCTGGAAAGTTTTCGATGTCTGATTTCCGGCCTCCCATGCACACATCTGTCGGTGCCGGCCACCCGCATATTCGGCATAACGCAAATCAGGACAGTGGAAATCAAGATGTTTTCCCCGAATCGGTCTTCAACTATGTCACAGAGCGGTGGGGACCGCGCTACCTCCTGATTCATCCATCCGGCAGTTTTGTGTATGTCTGTCATTGGGATCTGGACCGGATATCCGCTTACGCAATTGATCGAAACACCGGCGCACTGAGGCCGCTCCCGGGCTCCCCTTTTTCCACCGAGACACAACCCAGGGCCATTACAATCACTCCCGATGGACGCTTTCTCTACACGGCAAATTGGGGATCCGGAACCGTATCGGGATACGCAATTGACCCGCTAACCGGAATCCTCAATCCACTCTCCCGATCGCCATACTCTGTTGGACATCGCCCACGCAACCTGCGCTTAGACCCGACAGGACGCTTCGGATATGTTTCAAACAGAGATTCGCAGACCATCTCCTCATTCACTGTTGACCAAAAAACCGGCAATCTCATTCCGACAGATCAAGGAGTAGCCGCAACAGGTCAACTCCCCCGTTCGACCGTGATTGTCTATACGGGTTGCTTTGCTTGCGCGGCACATCAGGGCACCAACACGATTTCGGCCTACTCCATCGACCCGGTGACAAAGACGCTATCCGCGGTTTCGGGATCTCCCTTCGCTGTGGGCGAAGATCCACGCTCACTGACGGTCGATCCGGCATGCCGGTTCGTGTATTCAGCCGATCGCAGATCTGGCACGATCACGGTGCTGGCCATCGACAGAGCCGCAGGAACACTCCGGGAGGTTCCCGGTTCCCCGTTTCTGTCCGGGAAACGCCCCTTCGCTATGCTCCTGCACCCTGGCGGAAAATTCGGCTATGTGGGAAATGCAGCGTCTAACAATATTTCTGCCTTCCTAATCCATCACGACACCGGATATCTGTCTCCCGTTCCTGGTTCGCCGTTCTTTGCAGGATCTTATCCGATGTGGCCCACCTTTGATCCGTCAGGCAGATTCCTCTACGTCAACAGCTATGACTCTAACGAGGTGCATGGGTTTTCGATTGATATGAAAACCGGCACGTTGCAGCCGGTTCCCAACTCGCCGTTCCGCGCAGGATCGCACGCTATGGTCGGCACCTATCCGGGAGAGCCGCTCATCGATCCCTCCGGAACATTCCTCTATCTTGTGAATAGAAAGTCAGACTCCGTCTCAGCCTATCGGATCAATCCAGTTTCCGGCACCCTATCGCCCGTGCAGGACTCCCCATTTCCACCATCCGGACGCCTGACCTTGAAGTATCGTTGGAAAGTGCTCAAAATGGCGGCCAAAGCCATAGCCCGTGGGGGCGTTCACTCGGCGACAACGTAAGAGTACTAACGGCGCGCCTGAGGCATCTGATATGCCGATCGATTGCATTCGTCCACCAGTCATCATTATGGGCATGGCAAGGTCCGGCACTACCATGCTCGCAGAGTTCCTGTCAGGATTAGGTCTCTACTTGGGTGGGGAACATGTCCAGGAAGATCTGGAGGCCTACTATTTCTTTCGAGCGAACCGGAAGATCTTCCTGCAAATCCACGGATACTCCGATAATCCCTCTCCTATGCGTTACTTCTATCGAAATCAGGAGGCCGTCGAAGCAACTGCCCGAAGTCTTGAGGCTGACGCGCGATCCTGGAGGATTGTGAAGTATCTTGGCTGGCGGCGATTCCTCAGACATCGCTCCCTTGCCCGCTATGATCAACTCTGGGGTTGGAAAGACCCGCGCAATGTCTTTACCCTGCCCCTCTGGCTGAAAGTGTTTCCAAACGCCAAGGTGATTTACATCGTACGCAACGGCGTCGATGTGGCGGGGAGCCTCCGCATCATGGAGCAGCGCGATATCCGGAAGCGACAGAGCCAGTCACGACGGCTGGCGGCTTTCCTCAGGGGGAAATCGGCCCTTGAGCGCGTGGGGTTTCGAGGAGCCGTGCGTCATCTCTACCTTGATGGTGGCTTTTCCTTGTGGGAAGAGTATGTGGAGCAAGCTGAAACGGTCCTGGCTGCAATTGAAAAGAGAAAATTCGTCCTGCGCTATGAAGATTTCCTTGCAGACCCGGCAAGATACCTCGCTGAACTCCATAGCTTCTGTGAACTCGACAAGGATTCCGCAACGCGCATTGATGCGTTTGCCTCACAGGCCAAGCGGGACCGAGCCGGTGCCTTTCTTCAAGACCAGGAGCTAATGGCGTTCTATGCGGCTGTGAAAAACACCCCTTGGATGACTCGACTTGGCTATTCTGACATGCTCACGGGATACTGACGTCACGGAGCAAATTCCAACGGCGAAAAGATGACTGATCGAGTGTCTAATCGTCCATTACGAATCTGCCTGTACACCACAAGAGCTCTGCCTAAACGAGGAGGCCAAGAGGTCGTCGTCGATGCACTGGCCCGAGAGTTCGTCAAACTGGGCCATCACGTGATCGTGCTCGCTCCTAAAACCCACCGCCCGCACGACCATGACTCCGCTTTCCCCTATCCCATCGTACGTCATCCAAGATTTCTCTCGACCCGATGGTTCGTCTGGTGGTATTGCCAGTACCTCATCAGGCTTCACCGAACTCATCATTTCGACGTCATTCACTGCCACGGCGTATATCCCGCAGGATACCTTGCCGCATTGTGTCGAGATCAGTTAAGACTTCCGCTCGTGCTCACGAACCATTCCGGCAACTTAGAGTTAGATCCAGCATGGGTCGACAATCCCACCTTACGCAAGCGGCATCTCCGCACATTCGCATCCGCCGATGCCCTTATCGCCATCAGCAAACACACCGCCGACTTGTTGCGCCGCCTCGCTCCGGAGAATCCACAAATTGTGACCATCCCAAACGGTGTTGCACTCGATGAATTCGACAAGCCTCAACCGGTTCCGCGCGATCTCGCGATCGATATTACATCAAGAAAGTACCTCCTCTTTCTTGGACGCCTGAGACGGTCCAAGGGAGTCGATCTCGTAATTAAAGCGCTTGCGCAACTAACGGAACATGAATGCCTGTCGCTCGTGGTTGGGGGGGCCGGTCGAGACGAGGAACACCTGAAAAGCTTGGCCCATCAATGCGGAATGGAAAACCGAGTGAAGTTTGTCGGCTGGATCTCCGGCAGCGCGAAAGCCTACCTTCTACAGAATGCCTTATGTGCCGTCGTTCCATCACGGGAAAGTGAAGGCTTCGGCCTCGTGACCCTGGAAAGTTACGCCGCAGGACGCCCCGTTGTCGTTTCCAGAGTTCCGGGATTGAGCGAACTCGTCTCCGATGGACAGACCGGCCTTCTGTTCGAACCGGATTCAGTTGAGAGCTTGGCGGAGACGCTCCAGACGTTGATCACAGACCAGGCTTTAGCTAACAGACTAGGCTCTGCGGGAAATCTATTTGCGCAATCCTATCGATGGAGTGCCGTCGCAGATCAACATCTGCGGCTCTACCGCTCACTCTGCACATCTCCGGGAATGTGCAGGCGAGATTCAGTTGCCTCCATAACGGACCGCACCCTCGACGGCAATCACCATGCTTCTCTTGCCCATTTTTAACTATCATCACATTGGGGTCCGAGCTGAACCGGCAGGACATCGTCGGCTCTGGGTTCCATTGAATCGCTTCGAAGAGCACCTTGGGTTCCTGGCTCAAGAAGGATATCGCTGTCTCAGTTTGCGCGATTGCATCCCATACCTGACTGGAGAAAGACCTATCCCTTCTCGTGTGGCTGTGCTCACCTTTGACGACGGCTACACCAACTTCTACGAGCATGCTTTCCCAGTCATACGAAAATATGGTTTTTCGGCCAGCGTCTATATCGTGACAGGTGAAGTCGGCGGCAGTAGCCGGTGGGACAAGAGCTGGGAATCCTCCCTCATGGGGTGGGAGGAGATAGCGAGCCTTAGCCGGGAAGGCATAGAGTTCGGGTCGCACACTGTCAGCCACCCCTATCTAAGCCGACTTCCTCATGAGCGGGCTCACGAAGAACTTGTTCGGTCACGGTGCATCCTTGAAGACAGACTTGGCATACCAGTCCGCACCTTTGCGTACCCCTACGGTGATGTCAACGCCATGGCCGAAGACTACGTGGCAGAAGCAGGATTCGATCTCGCATGTTCATCCGATCGTGGCAATTTGCATACCCCAGATTCTCGATTCCGCCTTACACGGGTTCCAATGGACGGGTTTATCACCATCACCAGGCTCCGCCGGAGACTCTCGGCGATATATGACCATGCCTGCCGCCTACAAAGATTTGGCCGGTTGGTCCGGAGCTGGCTTCCAGGAATCCTCGAAGAGGATTCGAAGACCAAGTCCTAAAGGTGCACGGTCTTTAGCCGCAGAAAGACGATACTTCTCGATGGATCATTCTTGCAGATCTCGCTTCGAACTCCGCATGAGCGCACCTCTCATCTGCAGAAATCTTCTGATTGATTGAAACGTGAGGGCACGCTTGGGCGATACACGCATCATCTCGAAGAACTCCCCGATGGCTTCTTGATACCTTCCAGAAACATAAAGCGCATCAAAAAGCATGCGGTGGGTGACCCCCTCATACTCGGAGCGAAACGGCATAAGGTTGGGCGGGAGCACAGCCGGATCGAAGAGCAAATCGACGGTCTTGGGCCCATCTTGCTTAACAAGGTTTACATTATGGCTAAGACTGGAAGCATGCCTGTAGATAGTCACGACAGAATTGTCGATGGACGTGCCAGAATACCAGGCAAGGAGCTGAGCATAGAAAACCCGATCCTCCCAAAGGCGCACAGATTCTGGAAATTTGAGACGCCCAAAGACTCGCCGATGGATGACGCTGTTTCCATTGACGATAGTGACTGGCTTGGACCGCAAGAACGAAGCAAAATTCTTGTCTCGACTGGGAGACAATGGTTTCGCCGGAATCTTCTTAATCCGGCCATTACTTGAGACGACAACCCGCCCAGCTATGACGAAATCCCGAGTCCTTTGGTGATCGACCGCCGAACGGAAGGAAGAAAGCGCGGAAGGCAAAAGGGCATCGTCCGCATCGAGAAATAGCAGGTATTCCCCTTTCGACAACCGCACGCCGAGATTCCGCGTTGCGGCCAGGCCTCGATTTTCTTGATATCCATAGACGAGCTGACTCCCACTGCCTTGGTATCTCTTGATCACGGCTTTGGTATTGTCGGTCGATCCATCATCGACGACGATGATCTCATAATCCTCGCCTGACTGCACAAGCACAGAATCAAGCGCGCGAGACAAGTAGTGCCCATAGTTATAGGTCGGAATGACTATGGAGAACAATCTGGCTCGGCTGTTATCCATCCAGGCAACTCATTGCGCAGCTCACACTAGTCGATATAGCCAAGCTCCTTGAGCCGTTCGACGAGCTTGTACAGGCTCTCTCCCGGTGTTTCTTTGTCTGTGTACAGCACAACTTCGGGACACATCGGGGGCTCGTAGGGGTCAGAAACACCGGTGAAAAGCTTCAATTCTCCGGCCAACGCCCGTTCATACAAACCTTTCTCGTCTTGCGCAATCAGAACTTCAATTGGGCACTTCACATATACCTCAATGAGTCGACCGTAGGATTGGGCTCGAATTTCTTCCCGTAGGTTCCGATATGGTGAAATCGCCGCCACAATAACGACTACCCCGTGCCGACACAGAAGCTGGCATAGGAATCCAATTCGTCGAATGTTCTCTTCTCGATCTTTCCGACTAAATCCCAACCCCTTGCTTACATGCCGACGCACCTCATCCCCGTCTAGAACTTCAACTTGAAATGCTTTTTTGGAAAGCTCTTTCTCCAGCAAACGGGCCAGCGTCGTTTTCCCCGCTCCAGATAGCCCAGTCAGCCATACTGTAAAGCCCTTGATTGCTTTCGACATACTATGAGGTCCGTAGATTGCTATGCACGCTGAACCCGTCAAGGCTCTTCTCCAGTGTGGCTGCTCTTCCTTCCAAGTCATATAGGACTCTATGTTCAACACTCCTTAAGCGAAGCATTTTTCACCCTCTTGCGTTCGAGGTTTAGCGACCACATACAGATCCTGCCCCGTGGACCGAGCCACACACATCTTTGCAATGGGTGTCAGCGCAAGGCGTAATGGAAACTTCAAAATTTGGCGCAGCCGTCGAGGAATCGGCACACATTTGTACAGGATCTTACAAGCAACCTCGACGTCCGCTTTAGCGGTGGGTCTGTCGATCATAGCAACAACTTCAAACCCAGCTCGATCGAGCAACATCGAAAGCCCCCGCTTGCTAAACCTTGTGAGATGGTGCGGGGGGTAATCCCAGCGTTCTCGCTCCAACGAGACTGCATAGCGGTCAGGATTCGGCACCGAGAAGGTAATCATCCCGTGACAGGGAAGAAGCGGTTTCAGGGCCGAGAGGAAGTCCCACGGATGCGGCACATGTTCCAGCACTTGAAAGAACGCGATGACATCGAACCTGACGCCGGGATACCTTACTCGGAACGTGGAGAGATCCTGGTCGTATACATGCAGTCCTTTGGACGAGGCAATGGCAGCCGCAGCAGTGTTGGATTCGATGCCCCAGACCTCTCCCTCGGACGCGAGCCGTTCCAGCAAAATTCCTTCTCCACAGCCGATCTCCAAAATTTTCCATGCACCGTCAAGAGGCCACAATTGCCGGTCCTTCATCAACTGCGTCAGGAACAAATCAAACTCCCACCGCCAGCCATAATACTCGTGATTGGCCGCATACCACTCGGGAGGCGCAGGCAACCGCGGAAGCGCGAACTCGCTCTCGCAGTATTTGCAACGACCAATGAGATACGACGCTTGGAACACCGCGCCTTGCTCTGCATGACGCTCCACAAGAGGAAACTGTGTCCGGAACAACCCGCATGCAGGGCAACTCACAAAACCCGCAGACCCTGACGACAACAGGCTTCGGCTCATACCATGTGACTGCCCTTCCGGAAAGGCCTGACGATATCCAGTTAATTGGCGCATGCCTGACAATGCCCATCGACGGAGATTTTTCCAGTTGGACCATCGGTGTCGAAAGGCTTTACGGAAATGCTGCCGGGCCTTTGCAGGTTGACCTTGAGATATCAAGAGCTTCCCGAGATCGGAATAGACCTGGGAAGCGTATCCGCGGACGACTGTTTTCTTGTCTCG
>JAABQN010000063.1 GCA_011391455.1 Nitrospiraceae bacterium | reverse complement strand
TTATCGCCGCTTCAGTGATCACGCCCTGAGCCACCCAGAGGATCGGCACATAGATGGCCCCGACCAACGCACACTTCCACCAAAGCGTCAGACCTAGCCCACCTGGCGGTTCGCGCCGCAATCGCTCGAGGAAAAACGTTCGTCCCACGATCCCGAGCGACCAGATGTCGATCGGAATTGCCAGCAAGAACAGGAACGCAATGCCGGAGCCTTCACCGATGTTCGAACCCAAGGCCAAGGTGACTGTTGGAACCGCAAACACCGTGACCGGACTCGCCAGGAGCATCAAGAAGGCCAGCGTAATTCTGGTTTCAAAATGCACGATCCCGAACGCCAGGAACAACACGGCAAACGCAAGCTTGAACGGCAAGCCGGTCCAGAAGGCGGGCCAGAGAATCCCGAACCCGAGCTTTGTGGGAGACATGTGTTCGTTCACGCTAGTCCAAAAACTCTCGATTGATAATCGCCGATACGGTGAAAAGAATGATCGACGCGGTGAGCATCACCCATCCGATCAGGGCAAAAGGGCGCTTGAAAATATTCCGCTCCGGATTGCGGTCGAAGAAGGGCAATAACATCAGCATCACTCCAAGGAGGCCCGGCAACCCCATCGAACCGAGGAACTGTCCGAACTCGCCGGAAAACATTTTGAGACGCAGATGCTGAAAGATGAACAAGAAGTACCATTCCGGTTCCGGATGATAATCGCCCGGGTCAGGGGTTGCCTCTTCCAACAAGACCACCGGTTCCCAGAAGGCCATCGCGCTGATACAGGCAAACACGACCGCCATCCCGACGACATCCTTCCAAATCTGTCGTGGGAAAAAATAGTCGGTCTTCGCCTTTAGCTCTGCCGGCGCACCCCTGAATGGACCGGCTGGTCCCGCACATCGAAAGAGGAAGAGGTGCAACCCGGCCAACGCAATCAGGGCAGCCGGGAGCACCATGACGTGAATGACGAAGAACCGGCTCAAGGTCATCTGGCCGGGAGTCGGACCTCCCTTAAGAAAGCGCGCGAGGAAGTCGCCCATGATCGGTATCTTATCCATAATCTCGACGCCGACTGTCGTAGCCCAATAGGCTCGTTGGTCCCACGGGAGCAAATAACCTGTAAAGCCGAATCCCATCACGAGGGCGAAAAGCGCCAAGCCAACCAACCAGATGAGTTCACGTGGTTTCTTATAGGCGCCCCAGAGAAAGACTTGGGACATATGCGCGAAGACACAGACCACCATGGCGGTGGAGCCCCAGAAATGGTAACTCAGCAGGAACCAGCCGTAGTCGACGTCATGAAGAATGTATTGGGTACTGGCGTAGGCATGGTCGGCGGTGGGGACATAGTAGAACATCAGCAGCGCGCCCGTGACCGCCTGCATGATGAAAATAAACAAGAGAATTGACCCAAAGACATAGGCCCAGCGAGAGCCGCCCGGGACCGACTCGTTGAGCATCTTGGCAGCGAGCAGCTTCAGCCCGACCCGTTCATCGACAAAGGTGAAGATCTTTTCGGCGACCGTTGGCTGCGCGCCGGCAGGAGGAATGTCGCTCATTTACACAATCCGCGTTTGGGACTTCGTCCCGGCTTTGAATTCCATATCGATAATTTGCACCTCGCCACCCGCGGTCACTTGAATCGGCAGCATGTCGAGAGGCCGTGGGGCGGGGCCGTCCAGCACCTTGCCGGACGCATCATAGATACTTAAATGGCAAGGGCAGAGAAACACCTGCCCGAGTACCTTGTGTTGCCGCCATTTATATGCGCAACCAAGGTGGGGGCATTTGCCGGAGAATGCGAGAAAGGGCAGGTCCTTCTTATTGGTCCAGATGGCATTCCCTGAAGAATCCAGGAATTCCCTATCCTTCCCCTGATACACTTTTTCCAATACCGCTGGAGTCGCCTTGACAAGCCACACGTTCTTCTCAATCTCCGCTTCAGGCATATAGACTTCTTTGATCTTGCGCTTGTACTGGAACTGAGTCCCGACATCCTCCGTCTTTATCTTCCCGATGTTGCCGACCTTCAGCCATCCGTTGTCGAGCGGCGCATACATCGGCTTCATCAAGAACTTCATCACGGGGTAGACCAGCGGCAATCCAATAAACAGCCCCGTCACGTAGGTCAAATTCGCAAAAAACGCCCGCCGCTTGACGTTCCGTTCCAACTCAGGGAACGGCACCAGGACTTCGCCCGGTGTGACGTGAATATGTTTTTCGAGGCCCGGGATTTCGACTTCATGGATCGTGACATAGTCCTCACGCTTAAAGGGCTGCATGCCCATGACTTCCGACGATGACGTCCGCAGTTGCACCAGATCGTCCGTCACAGCCTGTACCGCTCCCATAGGCACTTGCCGTTCGCCCGCGCCGTTCATCGACACGACGAGGTGGCTGACCTCGTGGGAGAGCGGGTCCATGATGACCCTGGACACCTCCCCGACTTCTCGGTCCAGACAGCGGACTTTCGACTTCAGTTGAGGCTGCATGCTACTTTTTCTTGATCGGCTTTGGTGTGTTCACAGATGTATTTTTGAATGTACTCAGCCACGTGGCAAGGGCGGTGATGTCGTTGGACTCCATGACGTCCTTAAACTTGTCCGGCATCTTGCCCTTTTCCCAATCCTTTTCAAATCCCTCTGCCATAAAGCTCTTGGGGTCCATAATTTTCCGCTTAATTTCATCGACCGTGAGATAGGAACCGATGTTGTCCAGCTCCGGACCGCGCTTCTTCCCGCCCTCACCCTTTAATTTATGGCAGTTGTAACATTCTTGCAGTTGCCACTGCTCTTCACCCAGCTTCATTAAATCTCCTGCTGCTGCCGCCTTGGGCACGACTGGGGACTCTGCGACCGGCGGCGCTGGCTCTTTCACCGCCTGGCCTCCGCCCAATGACATGAGCCGCACCTCTAAGGCTTTCACCTGCTCATCGAGCGACTTCACCCGTGCAATCAGCTCCTCAGCCTTTCCCTGTTCAGTCGCGGCCAGTTTGGGCTTTAATATCTTGGCGATCTTTCCCTTTTCATCTTCCGGATCGAACTGCGGCCACATCGAGGCGCCTGAAACGAATACCGTGCACAGCACGACGTAGAACACCACGATGGCGATCACGGACTTCGCTCCGCTCATGGTTCCAATCGACGGCGCGTCCAGCAGCATGAAAACGGCAGCTCCGAATATCGCCTGGCCGAAGAACATCATCTGGAACACGAATGGAAACTCGAGCGCCCTCGCAATGCCGACAAGCGCGAGGCCCACTACCAAACCGATCGACAGCTTCTTAATTACATTCCACATGCAGACTCTCGGTTACTTGGCCCTGGCGGGAACAGGACTGCCCTCCGGCACCTCATTCTTCGAGGTCGAAGGCCGAAGGGTTAGGATCACGGCGAAACTCACCACCGTGAAAAAGACGACGGTAATCCCCGTAATCCACCAGGCGGAATACGACAGCGTCGGCGTGAAGGACTCCGCGGTGAAGTCCGGCACCAAACCGTAGGTGTGGAAGTACTTCCGCACCAGCGAGCGGACAGCGCCCATCAAACCCATCGTCCAGATTGAGGTGAAGGCCAGGAAGATCAACACGAACTGGGAGGTGAAATCGATCTTTCCCCAAACGATGATCCCCTGCCTGATGGCCCGGTTATACACGACATAGTTGAAAACCGTGATGACCACTAACGTGAAAATCGCAGAAAGTTTGCCCGGCATCCCCGCCAGGAAGTTCCACGCCTCCGGCAACTCCAACTCAGGCAGCATCTTGGCGCCAGTGGCCGCAAATCCGTGGGGGGTGAGCCAGATCGCATCACCCACGAGCACCATCAAAAAGCCGATTTTCATGACGGTCCGTGCAGACACAGTCAACGGGATGAATCGACCGAACACAAACGGGGCGAAGACCAGCGGAAGAAGGAACGCCAACGACATCGGGTCGGGAATCCAGTAGTAATTCATCACCACCATCATGACAAAGGGGAACGCCACCATCACGATGGGAACCAGGATCGACATTCGGATCTTTTCGGCCCCTTCGATACGTTTCAGACTGAGCCAGACGTAATAGTTAATGGCCAGGAACATGAGTCCGATCATTGCTCCCTGCATTTCGAAAAACATCGAGAGCTGGTCGGCCATCATGTACGGACAGAACGAAAAATCGTAATCGCACATCTCGTAAGCCAACAGTAATCCGGTAAAGGGCTGGAACAGCGTCGCGCCCACGGCGATCAGATTACCGGCAAACCCCATCCAATCGTAGTAGGCCCGTTCTTCCTGGGTTTTCGCCCCCATAAACATATAGGCGGCGATCAGACCCGTCATAAATCCTCCGAACGCCACGTTACCGTCGATCCGGTGGAGATTGAGCGGCATCCAGGTCTGGTTGGCGATCTTGTCCCACAAGGTTGCGCCTGTGAGGGCGTCTTGTGGCGAGACTCCTTCAGCCTTCACCGGAGTATTCATGAACGATGTCGGGCCATTGATCACGAACAGCGTGACCATACCGATCAGAATTAAGAACACACCGAGGGCGATATGCCGCCCCTTCTTTTCACCCTTCCAGCTCTCCCATGTGTGGTAATACATGTACAGCACGACGGTCCCGCTGATGAACAGCGACGGATAGATCACCGTGAACACGAGATGGAACTGATTGATGAACCAGGCGGTAAACTGCGGGTACGCCGCGAGGAGCACGAAAATAAACAGGCCACCGGTGAGGGCGGTCATACTGAAGAGGATGACCGTCACCTTGGTTACTTCTTTGGCCAACCGCTCGTACCGGAGATCTTGCTTTCGATACCCCAGCCATTCTGAGATCACGACAAAAATCGGGGCGCCGAGAATGAACGCCCCGAACAACGTATGCAGCTGTGCAACGATCCAGACCGCGGTCCGATTCCCGGTATAGGGAAACTCTACCGGAGTGATGTCGGACACTTGGGCGTAGGCCGTCCCTCCGAACAACAGCAGAAGCGCACAGGCCGCCGTTAGACCGCGCTGCCACGCTTTCATAATATGTCGCCGCCCCTCTTCATGTGCCCGCATGACTTATAAATAACTCTAACACAGTCGCGCAAGCTGGAGGTCTTGCGCGTGAGACCTGAACGAGATAGGCAAGACGCGTGGAACAAGTGAAGAAGTTCTGAGTTCCAAAAACCTCGAACTTCGGACCTCGAACCATCATCCGCTCCACCAGTCCTGCTTTTCTGGCAAATCTCGATCAAATAATGAGAGCCTATTATTTGCCCGCCGGCTCCGGGGCAGCTGGAGCAGCAGCCTGAGCTGGAGCGCCAACTGGGGCTGCAGCCGGAGTAGCCGAGACGCCCGCCGTATCAACCCAGGTCTTCTTTTCGGCGTCCCATCCCTGCCCAGGCAGCCCGAAGCTCCGCGTAAACAACACGAGCTTCCAGATATCGTCGTCCGACAGCTTGCTCTTCCACCCCTTCATCTTCGTATTGGGAACCCCATCGGCAATCCGCCAGGCCCACACGGAATCGGAGTAGAGTTTCATCCGTTCGCTGACACGGAAATCACGGGCGCCCGCCTTAGCCGGCTTGCCGTCCTTCCCATGACAACTGGCGCAATTCACATCGGGGTTCGTTTCGCCGGCGTAGAGCTTCCGCCCTTCTTCCAGTTTGACTGCATCGGCCCACCAACCGGCCGGCATATGTTTATCGGCCCATTCGGCAGGAGCCGGAGGCGGTGGAACGACCGGCCCTTCCCCTCCCTCTCCTCCACATGCCGCCATGAAGAGCCCCGCTCCCAACACCACCGTAAGCTGCAAAACTTTCATCTGCTTCATAACCTTGACGCACTCCTTTTTCCCCGGCCACATCAACGAGTGTTACTCTCACGCGAGCCCGCACCATTCACGAAAGCTTCTACCGAAACTGCCGATACACCACTGCCACTATCTCTCTCACCGTTTCGGCTGTTTCGCCATAAACCTTTATAAATACTGCGAACTCAGGCGAAAAAAAACGCTCTCACTGAAGCGATCATCGCCCCCGTAACAGCGTTGGTGCTAAGCGAATACTGTGAAGCCACGCACACTCCCTCACCACTTCGATTCATCGATCCAGAGAGGTACGCATCAGCCCCACGGACCGCTTCGATTACTTCTTGTGCTTGCCCTGAGACTTCCCTCGCTTTTGTTCCTGCTTTCTCCAGGAACGAATCAGTTTGAACCCGATGAACCCACCGACTGCCGCAACCACACCCCCGGCCCCTAGATAGACCCACATCGGAACACTGTTCCGATCCTGTACGCAGCCGGTTCCGAAATTGACCTGAATGATTCGCTCAGCTTCAAGATCCTTCGGGTCGAACGAGACTTTCTGTTGTTGCTGCTGGCCGTTGGCTTCGATCAGCAGCGGATCGCCAAGATTATCGTTATGAAGATGAAAGGCCGCCTTGTAGTGTCCGTTTGCATCAGTTTTGACAATCTGCCCGTAGGAGATCTTTGTGTCCTTGACGAGCACGTCTACATCCGCGCTGCTCTTCCCATCCGCTCCGCAGACAAACCCCTCCACCGTAAACCGGTGGTCAGCTTCATGCGTCGCAACCACGACCGAGGGGAGACCACCCACCATGGCAATGGCAAGAACCCATTCACGCCATCGTGACCGACTCTGTGCGATCTGTCTGCGCCTCACATGCTCCCGACTGACAGCTCTTTCCGTCGTCGAGCGCCGGAGTCCGCCTCACACAACGGAATCTAATGGTCACCAATGGTGATAGTCAATTTTAGGCTGCAATTTTTAGCATAGCCCCTACCCCTTAGTCAACGAACCGCGGTCTGACCGGATAGAGAGATAGGCCCATTTTCAATCACTTGGCTAGGGCCGTTCTTGATGCGTCTGCGTTGGGGGAAATGAGAAAAAGTGTTGCGCTCGGCAGGTGGAAAACTTACAAAATTCCTCGTGTTTTTGCCTCGGCTGCAACACGGTCTACTTCAGCTCGCCGTTCCGAATCTTTCTTGGCGATCCAGGTCTCCCAGGACTTCCCCGTGGCCGTGTCCTCACCGGTAAAGGCAATTGCGGCAATTTGGTCGTAGCGTATACGCCGCGCGGCAGAACTGTCGGAAGGAAACACCTCAAGATAGGAGTCGGACCCGCTGACCTGTCGATTGAAAAGATACCCGCTGAGGGATTCGCCGGACTTCAACGACACCGTCACATCGCCACGATAATCGAACGCCAGCTCCACCGCTTCGCCAAGCTCAGCGAGCGAAGCCGGCTGAAAGACACGGCCCTCGGGCGATCCGGTCACTCCGGCAGCACTATGGTTTTTGGTGTCAGTCATCGGGGAACCGTGAGGGGTAAGGGGTAAATCGGACGACATGAAAAGCGTCGGGAAGCTCCTAGGAACGACCACTGACGCGCTACGTTGTCTATCATCGCGAGGTCGGGAGCATCGTCAGCTTGACGGTCCGGCCAAACCCGGACAGGGTGCCGAACGTATCCTCGACGGCGGACGGTTCATAGCCACAATGCACCATACAATCGGCGCATTTCTCATTCCGCCCGGTTCCGTAATGGTCCCACTCCGTGCTGTCCATCAGTTCACGAAACGTCTTGGCATAGCCCTCTTGCAGCAAATAGCAGGGCTTCTGCCACCCGAACACGTTATAGGTCGGATTCCCCCAAGGAGTGCATTCGTACTCCCTCACCCCCATCAAGAAATCTAAGAATAGCGGCGACTGATTGAACTGCCACCTCTTCTTTGGATTCCCCAAAATACGGGAAAACAATTCCCTCGTGCGTTCTCGCTTCAGGAAATGCTGCTGGTCAGGGGCTTTCTGATAGCTGTACCCAGGCGAAATCATCATGCCTTCGACGCCGAGATCCATCATCGCATCGAAAAACTTCCGCACGCGCTCCGGATTGGCATCGTCGAAAAGGGTCGTATTGGTCGTGACCCGGTGCCCCCGCTTCAGCGCCGCCTTAATCGCCTTCACCGCCACGTCATAGACACCGTCGCGGCAGACGGCCAAATCGTGCTCGTCTTTCAGACCGTCCATGTGAACACTGAACGTAAGAAACTTCGAGGGCTGATACTCGTCGAGTTTTCGCTCCATCAAAATCGCATTGGTGCAGAGATAGATATACCGCTCCTGCGCAACCAGCCCTCGGACAATCGCCGGCATCTCGGGATGGATCATCGGTTCGCCGCCGGGAATACTGACGATCGGAGCGCCGCATTCCTCTGCTGCGGCCAAGCACTGTTCGACCGTGAGCCGCTTATCCAACACATGATCCGGATATTGAATCTTTCCGCAGCCGGCGCAGGCCAAATTGCAACGGAACAAGGGTTCCAACATCAGCACGAGCGGATACCGCTTCACCCCTGTCAGTTTCTGGGTGAGCACGTACTTCGTGACAGTAGCCATCTGGGAAATCGGAACGGCCATTCCTCTCTCCTTCTTTTCAGTCTGTATTGGTAACGACAGTAGTCCGGCCACCGAACTAGCAGGTTGTAAACGCTAAGGATTCTAGCACCCAGTCTCACCGCCAGTCAATTTTCTTTCCACCTTCATAAGCGTTTCCGCACTCATGATGGTTCGTCGCCCCCGCCGCGCGACAAGCACGAGGAGCGAGACTGGCGAGAAAATCGGGACGGGCGAGACGGACGACGGTTCGAGGTGCGAAGTTCGAGGTTTTTGAAACCTAGAACCCTGAACTTCGAACTTCAGATCGCTCCTTTTGTGCATGTCTTGCTTGCGCGCAAATGGTGGGGTCGTTGCTTGACTTCGCACTCCCCTGCCAGCCATCAATGGAGCAGACGGGAATGACGTGCGGCGATTGATGAACAACTCAGGCGAGACGCTCCAGGAGTGAACGGACATGACACTTTTGAGGGAATGGTGGAGGTGGTTTAAGCAACAAAGTCGGCTCAACAAGATTGTCATCGTTAGTTTTTTAGTCGCGTTGGTCATGTTCCTCGTTCCATTGGTCGTGTCCTGGCTCAAGCCAACCCCCATCCACGTCGGCGTTGCCTTCTACACCTATGAACGCGCCTTCACACTGGAGGGGAATACCAAGACCTATTTCTATGAAAATCGGAACCTGGTGTCCGATTGCAGCCTCCGGCGAGTCGAACAAGCCTTGCCGAAGGGACGCGCCAAGACGCCCGACCCACAGTCCTGGGTCGTGAGCAAAATTCTCCTGGAAAATATGACGGACCAGAGCCTCACGAAATTCCGTATGAGCTTCAAATCTCCTCTCGTACGCCCCACTACCACGCTCTTTACGACACCGAACGTGAACGCCACTGGGGCATGGGAAACGACGGCACCTGACGCCCCTCACCTGTATGTAGTTTCCATTTCGGCCATCCCACCGATGACCTCAGCAGTTCTCAGCTTGAAAACTCCCATCGACGAGGCAGTGCGTCAGTTTGTCTATGTCGAGCATGGCCGGGTGACGGTCCAGATCCCTTTCCTGTCAGCGGACCAATTCGAGACCTTTCCACTCAAAATCTCTCGCCTCAACTCCATGCAGATTTTGAACCGGGAGACGGTCCTGCGAACCGGCAACGAAACCTTCGCGAATGAAAAGATCGAAGTGACGATGCTCAGCTCAGACGAACCGGATCTGAAGGAAGAATCGACGTCCTATCAACTTCTCCCAAAAGCGCGCACATGCTCGGAAGGAACGGCAGGAGACTGGTAACGAATGGTTGATTTGGTTGAGTGAAACTAGAAGTCATTTCAAAAAC
>JAABQN010000062.1 GCA_011391455.1 Nitrospiraceae bacterium | reverse complement strand
GCCGGGATATCCGTCCAGCACGATGCCGATTTGGTACGGCGCGAAGCTCAGCGCCCTTGCCCTGGAGAAGATAGCGTCGTATCTTGAGCGGCAAGGGGGTACGGCGGCTCAGTAAGCGCGGTGGTTCTCGCCGGATTGGTAACGAGGCGTGCGGGTGATGAGGGGGAGGCTAACGTTTGCGCAGAGGGGTCACATTCCCCGAGGCTCCCCCCTGGATCTTGAAGGCACCGGTCGTGGGGTCACCTGATTTCTTGTCGAGGAGCGCGTTGATCGCATCGTCCCCCCTGAGACCTTCGATCTTGATCCTGAGCCGGAGATTATTCGCGCTGTCAGCATTGATCAAGGCCTGTTCAAGTGAAATCCGTTCTGCTTTATACAGTTGGAACAGGACGTGGTCGAACGTCTGACAGCCTTCATCCACCCCTTGTTCCATCGCTTCCTTGAGTAAATCGACCTCGGCTTTCTTGATAAGGTCCTTAACGCGGGGGGTGTCGAGCATGATTTCCAGTGCCGGGGCTCGCTTTCCGTCCACGGATGGCACGAGCCGCTGTGAGATGATGGCGCGAAGATTGAGCGACAATTGGAGATAGATCTGCGCATGCCGCTCCACCGGGAAAAAATTCATGATGCGCTCGATGGCTTGGTTCGCGTTGTTCGAGTGGAGGGTGGCGATGCAGAGGTGCCCGGTTTCCGCAAAGGTGATCGCGGCTTCCATCGTTTCCGTGTCCCGGACTTCGCCGATCAGAATCACATCCGGCGCCTGCCGCAGGGCATTCTTAAGCGCGTTTTGAAACGAGAGTGTGTCGAAGCCGACTTCTCGTTGTGTGATGAGCGATCGCTTATGGCTGTGGACGAACTCGATCGGATCTTCCACGGTCACGATATGGCCGGGATGGGTGGAGTTGCGGTGATCGATCATGGCGGCGAGGGTGGTGGATTTTCCGGAACCGGTGGCTCCGACTACCAGGACCAATCCGCGCTTCGTCATGGCGATGTCTTTGACAATTGGAGGTAAGCCCAGCTGCTCGACGGTCTGGATCTCGGCTTTGATATGTCGGAAGACTATACCGACATTCCCTCGCTGCCGAAAAACATTGACACGGAAACGACCGAGCTCTTTGTAGTAGAGGGCAAGGTTCATTTCCATTTTCTCCTCGAATTCCCCACGCTGCTGACCGCGCATCAGCGCAAGCGCGAGGGCTTCGAGTTGTTCGTTGGTAAACGGCGGCGCGGAGGTTTGTTGTGTCGAGCCGTGGACGCGATAGGCGGGAGCCGAGTCGACGGTCAGGTAGAGGTCTGAGGCTTCTTGATCCACCATGACTTTCAAGAGACTGCGGACGTCCATCGCTACCCCCGTTTTCCCTGCCAAATATCCTAGGCCGCGCCGCCCATTGCGGTTCCAAACAGATTGGGATTCATGCTGCGCGATTGAGCTTCGCTCTTTGTGACGATCCCACGGGTCGCTAGTTCGTACAGCGCCATGTCCATCGTTTGCATGCCGTCTTTCTGACTGGCCTGCATGATCCCGGGAATCTGGTGCAACTTGCCCTCTCGGATGAGGTTACGAACCGCGGTCGTGGCGACCATGATTTCGAGAGCGGCGACACGCCCGCCTACTTTCTTCTTTAGCAGGGTCTGCGTGATGACCGCTTCCAAGGCTTCTGCGATTTGCGTGCGAATTTGTGACTGTTGGTTTGGGGGAAAGGCGTCGATGATGCGGTCGATCGTCTTTGGCGCGCTGGAGGTGTGGAGTGTGCCAAAGACCAAGTGGCCTGTTTCTGCAGCAGTCAGCGCGAGCTGGATGGTTTCCAGGTCGCGCATTTCGCCCACGAGGATGATGTCAGGATCTTCGCGAAGAGCGGCTCTCAACGCATTCGCGAACGATAGGGTATGGACGCCCAGCTCCCGCTGGTTGACCAGACATTTTTTCGACTTGTGGACGAATTCGACCGGATCTTCGATGGTGAGGATGTGGCCTTCGAACGTGTTGTTCAAATAATCGACCATGGATGCCAGCGTCGTCGATTTACCAGATCCGGTTGGGCCGGTCACAAGGATCAGCCCCTTTTCCCGGTCGCAGAGCTGCCGCACGATCGGAGGCATGCCGAGTTTCTCCATCGGAATGATCTGGGTGGGAATGTTTCGGAAGACGGCGCCAAGCCCACGAGCTTGGACGAAGACATTGACGCGGAATCTGGCGATGTCGCCAAGTTCAAAGGAAAAGTCGCACTCGCGCTTTTCCTCGAAATTCTTCCGCTGCGTATCGCTCATCATGTCATAGACCAGTGAGTGTGTTTCCTCCGTGGTCAGTGGGGGATGATCGAGCTTCTTGAGATCCCCGTTCATGCGGATCATCGGTGGCTCGCCGGCGCTGATGTGACAATCCGATGCGCCCTCCTTTGCCGTGTAGGTCAGGAGCTTCGAAATATCCATGAAGAGGACTCCTCGAAAAGAAGGAATAGTGAGATGATGGCCTATCGGACATCCATGCGACTTGAGTGAATCATGCCACAGGGTGATGGGAAAGCAAGGAAATAGCCGCAAGTGGTTGCAAACATTTTTCGGCGGCGTGGTAAGAAGAGAGAGATTCGATCAGATCAGTCCCGCCAACTGTCCTGCGTGTTGAAACACGGTGAGGGCGAAATCGATGTGACTGGATGTGTGCTCGGAGGTCACCGTGACGCGGATGCGGCTGGTAGCGTCCGGAACGGTAGGAGGCCGAATCGCCGGGGCATACACGCCTTCTGCGAACAGGTGTTCGGCAAACGAGAGCGCGGTTTCGGCATTGCCGACGAGGATCGGCATGATCGGGCTGACGCTGGGGGACAGGCTGAATCCCAATTGGGTCAATCCTGAAAACAAGCGTTCACGATTGGCCCACAATCGCGCACGTCGCTCCGGCTCTCGTTGTATGACTTGTAACGCTGTCATGGCGGCGGCAGCCGAACTCGGTGGGGGTGCCGTGGTAAAGATAAAGGAGCGGCTGGTGTTTATGAGATAACGGATCAATGCCGACGATCCTGCGAGGTAGGCGCCGCTGCTGCCGAAGGCTTTGCCTAAGGTTCCCATCTGAAACGGGATCTGTGTATCGAGGCCGAAGTGTTCGGCCGTTCCTCGACCATGCGATCCCATCACGCCCGTGCCGTGGGCGTCATCGATATAGAGGTCGGCCTCATAGGCCTGGGCTAGCCGACTGAGTTCGGGCAACGGTGCGAGGTCTCCGTCCATACTGAATAGGCCGTCAGTCACAATGAGGGTACGTCGCGCCCGGCGTCTCTTGGCCAGAAGGGACTGGAGGTGGCTGGTATCGTTGTGGCGATAAACTCGAAAGTCAGCTGTGCTGAGGCGGCAGCCGTCGATCAGGCTGGCATGGCACAAGCGATCGGCCAGGATCAATCCGCCTTGTTCGATCAGTGCAGGGATGGTCCCAATGTTGGCAAGGTAGCCGGAGCTAAATGTCAGCGCGGCTTCGGTTCCTTTGAACTGTGCCAGAGCAGACTCTAGGTCTTGATGCGGCGGCAGCGAGCCTGAGATCAAACGAGCGGCCCCGGCCCCGGCGCCAAACCGCTGTGTCGCCTCGACGGAAGCCTGAATCACCTCTGGGTGCATGGCCAACCCTAAATAGTCGTTTGAAGCGAGCAAGAGGATTTGGCGTCCTGCCATCTCAACCATCGGACCGACGCCGGAATGGAGCGGAGTGAGGCGTCTGGTCAGATGCCGCGCAGCCGATTCATTGAGTTGCTTTTCAAACATGTGAGGACCCATCTTGAAAGATGGAGAGGAAGTGATTTCTAAAAATCAAACGAAGAGCTGGCTCATTGACAAAATCGTGATATCCTTAGTATAAGGCGCGCACACAATTTGAGGAAACAGGTCTCGCCCTCTCCGACGAATCCATCCATGAGCTACCGTATCAAGGTTCCGGCCAAAACTCTTCCGGTCGATGAAGCCCACATGTTGAGCTCACTTGACCATGCGTTGCATAGGGCAGGAGATTATCGCCGCCCTGTGTTGGTCGGTCTGGGAGTGTTGGTGCTTGCGGCTGCCGTGGTCGGAGGAGTGTTTTATGTTGATCGCCAGGCTGCACAGCAAGCCCAAGACCTTGAACGTGAGGCGATGCGCTTCTTGACGGCCCCTTCCGCCAACGATCCTCAAAAGGCTGATCACGCGCTCAAGGAAGCAATCGCGAAGTACCGGCAAATTGTCGATCAGTATCCACGAACCTCCATCGCTCCACTCGCCTTGTATCATTTGGGCAATGCATTGGTCCAGACCAATGAACTGAGTGCGGCTATTGAGGCCTATCAGCGATTCATTATGTTATACGGTTCGAATCCTTCAATGGCTGGGTTGGTGCAACAACGTTTGGCCTATGTGTATTTGCACAAGGGAGACAGAGACCAAGCAGTGAAGGCCCTCACCGGCATCTTGGAGACTCCCGGCACGTTGAACCGGGATCAGGCGTTATTTGAGTTGGCACGGCTGGAAGAATCCCTATCGCGGCCTGAGGGAGCATCGGCGCGCTATCAAGAACTGATAAAGACCTATCCGAACTCTCCTTTCACCAGTGAGGCGACGATTCGGACCAAGATATTAGATACCAAGAAATCATTGGAATCACAGCCTGCCTCGACATCAATGGCTCCAGCCGTTGCTCCATCACAGAAGAGTCCTTCCTCACCTCCTCCCTCAGCAAGCAAGAAAACCCCGTAGACGCTCAGGTCTCAGTCGGTGTCCCAGCTTCCGCTTGATCTATTTTCCTGGTCGGTGGAGGGGGAAATCGAGCTTAGCGGCTGATCACGAGAAAGTCGCCCGGCCGAATTGTCAGGTCGGAGAGGCTATTCTTCGTCTTGAGCGTCTTCAGCGGGATACGAAACCGTTTCGATACTTTTCCCAGTGTGTCTCCCGCTCGGACCTTGTACCAACGAGAAGGCCCGGCAGTAACAAACTGAGCCTTTGCAGGAAGCTGCGGGAATTTGTAGGTCGGGATGCGGTCAAATAACTGTTCCACTTTCGCTTTCATTCCCACCGGAACCTTTAAGTGATAGGTCTCATCGCCGGGTGGTGTTGCGTCGCGCCGCAGCTCAGGATTTAAGAGCCGGAGTTCTTCATAGGGAATGCCGGTGACATTAGCGATCGCGTGAAAATGGACGGGTCGTGTGATGATCGCTTCATCAAATTGATGCGGTTCAGCAGATTCCTGAGTGAAGCCGTATCGATCGGGGTTCCTTGCGATAATGGTGGCGGCCATAAATCGCGGTACGTACTCTTTCGTCTCCCGCCGAATCAATCGGGTCTTTGAAATCTCGGAAAAGCTTTCGACCCGGGCCTTGTGGAGGGCTCGCATCACCTTGCCTTCTCCGGCATTGTAGGCTGCCATTGCAAGCGGCCAGGCGCCGAAGAGGTCGTAGAGGTCGCGGAGGTAGCGTGCCGCAGCAACCGTTGATTTGATGGGGTCCCGACGTTCATCAACGTAATTGTCGACGCGAAGCCCGTAGACCTTGGCCGTACCCTTCATGAACTGCCAGGGGCCCGTGGCTTTGGCTCGTGAGTAGGCATAGGGGTTGAATCCGCTTTCTACCAGGGAGAGGTAGACCAGATCGCTGGGGAGGTCAAATTCTGTGAAGATCGTGTCAACAAGGGGTCGATAGCGGCTGAGTCGGAAGAGCCACTCGCCGAAGCGACCATGGATGGCTGTATTGAAGTAGCGAATATGGGCCTGGACCGAGGAGTCCAGGACAATTGGAATATCGTAGCTCGTATACTCCGTCTGATCTGCGGCACTTCGGGAAGGATCTTGCATCCGGGTGAGTTCAGCCGGGGGATTTAAAGCATCTGAAAAACGAACGGTCGCCGGTGAACTTCCCGTCGGGTTCAGCTGTATGAGATCTTCAGTCCTCGGAACTGTGCTAGTCGTTCCTTTTGACGAGTTGGCGGTTTCCGGTGGCGGGCCTTCGGTGTCGAGTGGGACCAGATTTGCGTCCGGGTCGTCTTCCGCCACTGCGTTCTCGTCCACAATTATAGAGGGGGCTGTTGTGGTGGATTTTGAGGGGGTTGGAGCCTGCGCTGCCATAGCAGGAACGGAGAAGCTGAACCCCATGGCGAGAAAGAGAGCCATTAAGAGGACAGCCGATCCTGCCCTGAGTAATCTCAACGAGCCACAGCGGCATTCAGTATTGTGGAGGAGCGTTGTCATATTCTGTAAGGCTAGACTATCGTCGGACTGCGCTCGTGTCAAGGAATTGCAAATGGGATGACACCCCGCATTGGTAGTACAGAGGCAGACGTCCTATCGTTTGCACACAATAATAAGTGGAAGCGCTACCGGTATCGAAGAGCCGCAACAGTATGAAAACACGCATATCTACAAGGTTCTTCGTCTTGACAGCTTTTGTGAGGCAATGGTATCGTCCCCGGTCTGCGTAAGATTTTTCACGTGTTATCCGGTTAGGAGGATCAGTCGATGTTGAAGCAGTACTTGCTGGCTCCCGGCCCGACGCCTGTGCCCCCCGAGGTGCTGTTGGCCATGGCGCGACCCATGTTCCATCATCGTGCCCCCGAGTTCGATAAGGTGTTTGCGGAGGTCCGCAATGGACTCAAGTGGCTGTTCCAAACGAAAAATAATGTGCTCATGCTGGCGGCTTCTGGAACCGGAGGCATGGAGGGGTCGGTGTCTAACTTCCTTTCTCCCGGAGACAAAGCTCTCACCATCAACGGGGGGAAGTTCGGGGAGCGATGGACCAAGCTCTGCAAGACGTTCGGAGCTGAGGTGACCGAAATCAAGGTGGAATGGGGGCGAGCAGTCAATCCTCAAGCGGTGGCCGATGCCCTGAAAAAAGATCCGGGAATTAAAGCGGTGTATGTGCAAGCGAGTGAAACTTCCACTGGTGTGGCTCATGACATCAAGGCGCTGGCGGAGATTGTGAAGCCCTATGGCGAGACCATTCTTGTGGTGGACGCCATTACCGCCCTCGGCGTGTTCGACATCAAGACCGATGAGTGGGGGATCGATGTTGTGGTTACAGGGTCGCAAAAGGCATTGATGCTTCCGCCTGGCCTGGCATTTGTCAGCGTGAGCGACAAAGCCTGGCGGTTGGCAGAGAAGGCGAAGAACACGGCGTTCTATTTCAATTTCAAGAAAGAGCAAGAGAATCAGCTGAAGGATCAGACAGCCTATACGCCGGCCGTGTCTCTCATTATCGGCTTGCAGGAAGTGCTGAAGATGATGAAGGCGGAAGGGCTTGAGGGGCTGTTCGGACGTCAAGCCCTGCTGGCAAAGGCCATGCGTGAAGGAATGCAGGGCGCCGGGCTCGCGCTGTTTCCCAAAGAGTCACCCAGCGATGCTCTTACTGCGGTGTTAGCGCCGGATGGTGTGGACGGGCAGGCTATTTATAAGAATCTGCGAGTCCAATACGGCATGACAGCGGCCGGCGGACAAGACCATATGAAGGGGAAGCTCTTCCGGCTATCCCACATGGGCTACATGGATCGCTTCGATATCATCATGGCCGTGGCAGCGGTTGAAATGGTGCTCAAAGGGTTGGGGCATCCTGTGAAGCTTGGTAGTGGCGTTGCAAAGGCGCAAGAAATTTTAATGGCATAGGGGTTCTATCTCAAGACTCTGACGATAGGGCAGACACAATGGGCATGAAAATTCTCATCAGCGATAGCTTGTCGAAGCAGGGTGTGGAGTTGCTGGAAAAGGCTGGATTCACCGTAGTCGTGAAATCCAAGATGCCGAAGGAAGAGTTATTCAAGGAGATCAAGGACGCCGACGGGTTGATCGTAAGGTCCGGCACCAAGGTGACCGAGGAACTGATTGCAGCAGCTGAGAAATTGAAAGTCGTCGGGCGGGCCGGGTCAGGGTTGGATAATGTCGATACCCCTGCGGCCACCCGTCGCGGCATCGTGGTCATGAATACGCCGGGCGGCAATACCGTCACCACTGCCGAGCACACCATGTCGATGATTTGCGCCATGAGCCGGAGGATTCCTCAAGCCACTGCGTCTGTGAAGGCCGGCAAATGGGAAAAAGACAAATTCATGGGTGTCGAACTCTACAATAAGGTGCTTGGCATCGTCGGAGTGGGGCAAATCGGCAGCCACCTCACGAAGCTGGCGCAGGGAATCGGTATGAGCGTAGTGGCGTACGATCCCTATTTGGCCGAAGAGCGTGCGCAGAAGATGGGCGTCACCATGATGCCGCTGGATGAACTCTTCAAGCGCGCCGACATCATCTCTGTCCATACACCGTTGACGCCTGAGACCAAGGGCCTCATCAATGCGCAGTCGATCTCGACGATGAAACCCGGGGTTATGATTGTCAATTGCGCCCGTGGCGGGATTATTCATGAGGGTGATCTGTTCGACGCGTTGAAGGTCAAGCGCGTGGCGGCCGCCGCGTTCGATGTGTTTGAAGAAGAGCCGGTGAAGGCGGATCATCCGTTGTTGACGCTGGATAATTTTATCTGTACGCCGCACATCGGAGCCCAGACGACTGAGGCGCAAGAGAATGTGGCCGTCGGCATCGCGGAGCAGATCGTCGATTACTTTACCAAGGGCATTGCCCGCGGGGCGGTCAATATTCCATCTGTCTCTCCGGAGTTACTCCCGAGGCTCCAGCCCTACCTGTCGTTAGCCGAGCAGCTGGGGAAGTTGCAAACGCAGCTGTGCGAAGGTGGGCTTGAGCGCGTAACCGTCGAATACAGTGGGGAAGTGGCAAGTCTCTCGATCGCACCTCTCACGATCGCCGTGTTGAAGGGATTATTGACTCCGATGATGGAAGCGCCTGTGAACTATGTGAATGCGCCTGTCGTCGCGAAGGAACGTGGGATTGAAGTGAAGGAAGTGAAGAGCTCCGATGCGGGCGATTTCACCAGCTTGATTCGTGTGCGAGTGGAAGCCGGTAAGAAATCGTACCAGGTAGCCGGCACGCTCTTTCACAAGAAAGATCCTCGCGTCGTGGAGATCGATCAATTCAATGTTGAAGTCGTGCCGGAAGGACACATGCTCCTGATCCTCAACATCGATCGCCCAGGGGTGATCGGGATGGTGGGGAAGGTGCTCGGCGACAATCAGATCAACATCGTCCGGATGCAATGCGCGCTTCAGAAGCGTGGCGGGAACGCGATGCTCATCATTGGCTCCGATGCGGTCTTTCCTGACAAGGTGCTTGAGACGATCCAATCCAGCAAAGATATTCTCTCAGTCAAAGTCGCGGCCCTGTCCTAACCCCGCGCGCCATCCATCAGGTCAGCCATGGTATCCGCTCCTCCGAAGCCCCGCCCTTCTTCGGGACAGGTTCAGTCGTCCCGTGAGCGTTCGCTCGTCCCCGTGGGTATGGCGACGATTCTTCCTCATGCGGCGAAGCAGGTCCGCCGCCTTGAAGAGCAGTTACTCGGTCAAGTCAACCGGTGGGGCTACGATGAGATTATTCTCCCCACGTTCGAGTATCTCGACGTCCTGGCTCCGGGGCTTGAACCGGAGCTGATCGAGCATTGTTATCAATTCGTCGATCGGACGACGGGACGGACGTTGATCCTCCGTCCGGATGCCACGGCGCAGATCGCCAGGACGGTGGCAATGGGGCTCACGGGTACGGCGTTGCCGTTGCGTCTTTCCTATCGAACATCGGTGTTTCGCTATGAGCAGGAACATGCCGGGCGCGGCCGAGAAATTTTTCAGATCGGGGCCGAGCTCATTGGACTGGACGATGCGGCGAGCGACAGTGAAGTCATCGGTTTGATGATCGAGTGTCTCCGCA
>JAABQN010000061.1 GCA_011391455.1 Nitrospiraceae bacterium | reverse complement strand
TAGCAGGATGCTGAAAAAGTCCGCCAGCGGCGTTCTCGCATCGCTCAGAGGCTCAACGTACCGAAGCGTACGCCTCGCCTCTTCGCTCGCTGCGGCCTTGCTGGACGGCCTTTCTGAACAGCCAGCTAGACTCCCGGGATTCGGGCACGGTGACAGGCGAATGACGGGCTACATGCTCAATCGGCTTGTCGAAGCCGTCGTATACAGGACAGATGCTGAAGGAGGCAGGGGTGTGAGCGGGGTGGAAGGGCGGATCTTTCGGAAGTCGCCAAAATGCGATGGATAAAGTATGCATCTGGCTCTTTACAGTTGGCCGCGTGCGACTCTAAAGCGCGACCAAGAGTCGCAAGCCGTCGCACAGCGGCATTCTCTTGGCTGTCATCTTCCTGTGCCCGCTATGCCGACTCCCGAAAGATCCGCCCTTCCACCCCGCAAGAAGAAATGGGCGAGAGTGGCTGACAGCGCCAATGGCCATTATCCGTACATTCACCGGTGCTCGATTGAAAACAATCCAGAAAATGTTTACCCTAGCGCGGGCTGTGTCTCTCATCTTTAGGGAGTGCTAATCCATGGCTACGAAGAAAAAAGAGTCAGCAGCGGCGAAGGAAGCAACGGCCACTGGTGGAGGTTCGACAGAGGACTTTGAGAAGCTCGGTGTGTTCTATCTGGGTCGGCCCTACGATCTCGCGACCAAGCAAGCGAAGCCTGGCTGGTTGTTGTATGACTCGAAAGATCTGGTCACCCATGCTGTCTGCGTCGGGATGACGGGGAGCGGGAAGACCGGCCTCTGTATCGGACTCCTCGAAGAAGCGGCGATCGATGGGATTCCTGCACTGATCATTGATCCGAAGGGGGATCTGGCCAATCTGATGCTGAACTTTCCGCAGCTGCGGGGGGAAGATTTTGCGCCGTGGGTGAATGAGGATGATGCGCGCAAGAAAGGGCTCTCGCCGACGGATTATGCGACCCAGCAAGCCGAAATGTGGAAGAAGGGCTTGGGGGATTGGGGCCAGAGCGGCGAGCGGATTCAGAAGCTCCGGGATGCGGCCGATGTCGTCGTCTATACCCCTGGCAGCAACGCAGGCATTCCCGTCTCCATCCTGAAATCGTTCGCAGCGCCATCGCAGGAAACTCTGGACGATGCCGAGATGCTGCGCGAGAGGATCAGCACGACGGTAACGAGTCTGTTGGGTCTCGTCGGCGTCGAGGCCGATCCCATCAAGAGTCGCGAACACATTCTCTTATCGACGATTCTCGACCACACATGGAAATCCGGGCAGGATCTGGATCTGGCCACATTGATTCAGCAGATCCAGACACCTCCGGTTGCCAAGATCGGCGTGTTGGATCTGGACTCGTTCTATCCCTCGAAGGAACGCTTTGCACTCGCCATGCAGTTGAATAACCTATTGGCTGCGCCGGGATTTTCCACCTGGTTAGAAGGGGAAGCGCTCGATGTCGGCCAGATGCTCCATTCGCCAGGGGGCAAGCCGCGGCTCGCCATTTTCTCGATCGCCCATCTCAACGATGCGGAGCGCATGTTCTTTGTCACCTTGCTGCTGAGCCAGACGCTCGGCTGGGTCCGGACTCAGTCCGGCACGACCAGCCTCCGCGCCATCCTCTATATGGATGAAATCTTCGGCTATTTCCCGCCAGTGGCCAATCCGCCTTCGAAGCAACCTTTGCTCACATTGCTGAAGCAGGCCCGCGCGTTCGGTCTGGGTGTCGTGTTGGCGACACAAAATCCCGTCGATCTGGACTACAAAGGCTTGGCGAATACCGGCACCTGGTTCATCGGACGGCTGCAAACCGAACGAGACAAGGCGCGCGTGTTGGAAGGACTGGAAGGTGCTTCGGCAAGCTCTGGAAAGAAGTTCGATAAACAGGGGATGGAACAGCTTCTCGCCGGACTCGGCAATCGCGTCTTTCTCATGAATAATGTTCACGAAGATGCGCCGGAAATTTTTCAGACAAGATGGACGCTGTCTTACCTGCGTGGTCCACTCACGCGGACCCAGATCAAGTCGCTGATGGAGCCAGTGAAGCTCTCGGGGTATGGGGGTAAAGGGATCGAGGGGTATCAGCAGCCGAAGGGCATGCTATCCCGCTACCCCACTACCCCGCTACCCCTGAACCAACGTCCAATGTTGGCGCCCGATGTGCCACAGCATTTTATCCCTGTCCGAGGAAGCCAGCCGAGCGGCAGCGCCTTGATCTACCAGCCAATGTTGCTCGGCGCCTCGCAGGTGCGGGTATCGGACAGCAAGGCCGGAGTGGATGTCACGCAGGATGTGACTGTGCTTGCGCCGATCTCGGACGGTGCGGTAGCGGTTGACTGGGATCGTGCCATGGAAGCGGGCTTGGCCCTGGCCGACTTGGAATCAACACCCTCAGATGATGCACAGTTTGGCGCAGCTCCCGGCGCGGCAAGCAAAGCGAAAAGCTATGAGACTTGGAGCAAGGACTTTTCCGGTTGGCTGTTCAGAAATCAGAAAGTTGATCTCTTCAAGAGCCCCAGCACGAAAGAAGTCTCGAAGCCCGGCGAGTCCGAGCGTGATTTCCGTGTGCGACTACAACAATCCGGTCGTGAAGCACGAGACAAACAATCGGACAGCCTGCGCCAAAAGTACGCACCGAAGATTGCTGCCATCCAAGATCGGATCAGGCGTGCCGGGCAAATGGTCGAACGGCAGCAAGCAGAGTCTCGGTCGAGTCAAATGCAGGCGGCCATTTCGGTTGGCGCTTCGATCCTGGGCGCATTCCTTGGACGGAAAACAATAAGCGCGTCAAATATCGGCCGGGCGACAACAGCGATTCGCGGAGCCGGACGCGCGATCAAGGAATCGAAGGATGTCGGGCAGGCCGAAGAAAACGTCTCGGCATTGCAGCAACAACTGGCCGACCTCGAAACTCAGTTTAAGACCGAGACCGATGCGCTCGCTGCCGCGACCGATCCCCTCAACGAGAAACTTGAAACTGTCTCTCTCAAACCTACCAAAGCCAACATCGCCGTAAAACTCGTCGCCCTTGCCTGGACGCCTCACTGGCGCGATTCAGGCGGAGCAACGACACCAGCCTGGTGAGCGGGACAGGTGAGGCGGTTGCAAGGCTGAAGGGGTGCAGGCTGAAGGCTGAAGTGTTCGGACCTTCAGGCTTTCCCAGCTTCAGCCTGCTCCTGACTTCCCCTCAGTCACTTGGAAATAGCAGAACCCTTCGTGCTCAACGAGCTTCTTTGCGATGACCCCTGCGGCTGTTTCGAGCGCGGCCGCAAGCGTCTCGTTCTGGGTACTGAAGACACTTCCGCCACGCACCGCTTTCCCCACGAGCGATGTCACAACGGCTTCGGCGCGCAAAGCGTCACGAGTCACTCTCGCCAAGGCCTCCAGTGAAATCATGGGATGATTGGCATCGAATTCAGGGTAAGGCGACTCCTGGAAGTCCGGTCCCACTCGTAATGCCGTTGCACCATATACGGCCGGGACTCGATAGGCCGCGTCGAAGAAGGCCTCCAGGAAAATGCGCGTCAGATCGGCGCTGACACGTTGAGAGTCGATCGTGGCGGCCGACATGCGAACTGAACCGGCAGGGCGCGCCTCAGTGTCTGCCGAGATCCCTGAATACAGCAAGGCGTTGCCGCTTCGATCGACGAATCCCTTCGAGGTGATTTTCACCACCCCGCGAAGGCCGGCTCCCGCATAGTCCGATCTTGCCGTAAAACTGAGATCGCCAAAATAGGCTTTGTTGTAGGCCCGCAGCAACCGAGCGAAGCGAGATGAGTCCTGATCGAGTTGATCTTCATCCAGGCTGAGATGCCCATGCCATTGTTTGGCTACTTCGATGACCTGTTTGAGTTTGTCCACATCGATGCGGGCGTTCGCATCGCTGGTCACGTCATCGAGAACATGAGCGAGGATAGAGAGGGAGGCTCCCTTGTCGTGATGCCGCAGGAGAATCTTATCGATGACGGCCGTCAGGGGACGGACGCTGGTGGCTTGACCCTCAAGGGACTGCGGGAACAGAGGATCGAGCGAGATGCGGCCATCGCGCCGTTCACCCAGCGGTTCGTCGTGGGCCTGCCTGGTACAGGCCAGGAATTTCGCCGCGAGTTCTTTCTTGTCGGCCAACTTCTGGCGGAACCCTCCGCGATGGAGATCCAGCTGGTCACGTAGTTGCAGAACTGAGGCACTGCAGCCTGATTGCACGAGCAGGAGAACCAGCAAGGCAATCAGAGCATCTGGCAATCGCTTCATCGCTACCTCTTATCAGGTAGACAGGCTGAAGGCCTGTCTCGTCTGTCTGGTCTATTCGGTCTGTCTCGTGTGTTTGGTCGAATAAAACCAACCAGATAGACCAGATCAGCCTTCAGCCTGAACCCCTGGGTTAGTGTTTGCGATCTTTCTGCATGATTTTATCAGTCCAGGCTAACAGGATGGCCGAACCGATAAAAGTCATGTGAATAAAGATCTTCCACTTGATGTGTTCGAGATCTTCATTCGCGATGTTGACGAACGATTTCAGGAGATGAATGCTGGAGATGCCGATCAGTGAGGCCGCGAGTTTGATCTTGATGGTGCCGGGATCGATGTGGGTCAACCAATCCGGTCGATCGGGATGCCCCTCCAAATCCAATTTGCTCACGAAGGTGGCGTAGCCGCCGATGATCACCATCGTCAATAAATTTGCTACCATCGTGACATCGATCAGCCCCAGGACACCCAGCATGAAGACGGTCTCTGCCTGCTGATTGATGTGCCAGACCATCTCCCATAGTTCGATGAGAAACTTATAGGCATACAGCAGCTCGGCCACGATGAGGCCGCCATAGAGTGGGGCCTGAATCCACCGGCTGGCGAACACGACGGTTTCAAACAGGTACTCAACACGGTTGACGGGAGCGTGGGGGTGCTTCACTTCGGCAAATTCTGAAGAATCGGAATGACTCACGGGGCGCTATCCTAGTCGGCAAGAGGGGGAGCTGTCAATTTGAACGACCCTGTCGTTCGTGAAACGTCCGAACCCAGAAACGAACGACGCTTCACGGGTGTCGAGACAGACTTCCTAGCAGGTTGTTGACAAACTACTTGAGCACCTCGAAACCATGAGCACATGAATGCCCACAGACTCTCTCAGAATTCTTCGCAGGCTGTTCAGAAAGGCCGTCCAGCAAGGCCGCAGCGAGTGAAGACCGGAAGCGTACCCTTTGGGGTACGTTGAGGATCTGAACGATGCGAGAACGCCGCTGGCTGGCTTTTGGGGCAGCCTGTTAAGTTTTGGCTTTGCCGTTGTCGAGATGCCGATGCTGCCAATCAAGCCAGGCATGGCCAAGTTCGTGGGCGAGAATGTAGCGCCGTCTGGTTACGGGTAAGCGCTTGCGAAGATAAATGGTCTTCGTGGCGTCGTCCCAGATTCCGTCGGCATTCGGATCCCGACGGTCCATGTCGGTATCGGATAGTTGGCGGATGGAGATCCGATAACCGAACGGAAACACGACTCGAGAAGGCATGCGTAACATAACCATTGCTCCTGACAGTGAGTTAGGATAACACAAAGTCTGTTCCCGCTTCATGGTTGATATGTTCATACAAGTCAATGTGTTAGACTATTTTCCCTCCAAGATCATGGCGCGTGAAGCGCGATCCGAAGATAGAGGCTTCGGTTTGTAAAA
Source organism: Nitrospiraceae bacterium (assembly GCA_011391455.1). Taxonomy (GTDB): domain Bacteria; phylum Nitrospirota; class Nitrospiria; order Nitrospirales; family Nitrospiraceae; genus Palsa-1315. The sequence continues at coordinate 4,259 of JAABQN010000061.1, read as the reverse complement.
AGATTTCCTGAGCCTGCTTGGGCAGGAGTATACTGACCGAAAGTGAGGCCGACTATGCATCGCGTACTCGTCCTGGGTGCTGGGAAAATCGGATCCCTGGTTGCCTGCCTCTTGTCAGAAAGCGGGGACTACGAAGTCTCTCTCGGTGACATCAGCCTCGACGTTCCCAAGCGGTTCGTCGAGGACCTCGGCCTGGCGCGTGTGACACCCCTGCACCTTGATGTCCGCCACCCCGACTCGGTCAGCGCATACCTGACGGCACATCGATTCGATGCGGTTCTGTCGAGCCTGCCTTATTTCTGCAACCCAATCGTCGCCGGATTGGCCCGCGAACACCGGCTTCACTATTTCGACCTGACGGAGGACGTCGAGGTCACCAATCAGGTCAAAGTCCTGAGCGCTGACTCATCGCAAGCCTTTGTGCCGCAATGCGGCTTGGCCCCCGGTTTCATCAGCATTGCGGCGCACGACTTGATCACCCATTTCGATACGGTCGATACGGTCAAAATGCGGGTCGGAGCCTTGCCGGTGCATCCCAGTAACGCTCTCAAGTATTCACTGACCTGGTCTACCGATGGGCTTATCAACGAGTACGGCAACATCTGCTACGGAATTGAAGAGGGGGAGAAGGTGCCTCTCCTACCCCTCGAAGGGTATGAGACGATCGAGTTAGACGGACTCCTATACGAAGCGTTCAACACCTCCGGAGGATTGGGAACGTTGGCCGATACCTATGCGGGGAAAGTCCGGACCATGAACTATAAGACGCTACGGTATCCGGGCCATTGCGAGAAAATTCACCTCTTGATGAAAGATCTCAAGCTGAACGAGGATCGCGAAACGCTCAAACGAATCCTCGAACGGGCGGTTCCCCAGACACTGCAAGATGTCGTGCTGATCTATACCTCCGTCATGGGGATGAGGGAAGGCGCCTTGTTCGAGGAGAACTACGTGAAGAAGATCTATCCTCAATGTATTAAAGGGAAACTTTGGTCTGCCATTCAAGTGACGACCGCATCGAGCCTCTGTGCCGTAGCCGACCTTGTGCTGGCGGCGTCTACACAGTACAAAGGATTCGTAACTCAGGAATCTTTTCCGTTACAAGATGTGCTCAAGAATCGATTCGGAGCCTGCTACAAATGATGTCCACCGGGGAAATCCTCAAGGGGTTGGGCTTGCGCGCAGTCAACTCCGGTGGTAGCACCGGAACCCATTGGTGGGCTTCCGGCGAGAACGCCTCGCTGCTGGAGTCCGTGAATCCATCGACAGGCGAGACGATTGCAAAAATTCATCCCTGTTCAGCCGATGACTATGAGCACATCGTGCGAGAGTCCATTGCGGCATTTCAGCAATGGCGGCTTGTCCCGGCTCCCAAGCGTGGAGAATTCGTCCGGTTGCTCGGTGCATCGTTGCGGGAGCACAAGGACCTGCTCGGCTCACTCGTCTCTCTCGAGGTCGGAAAAATCAAAGCGGAGGGAGACGGTGAAGTTCAGGAAATGATCGATATGGCGGACTTTGCCGTGGGCCAGTCGCGCATGTTGTATGGAGCGACGATGCATTCCGAGCGGGCGCAGCATCGGATGTCGGAACAATGGCATCCGCTTGGAGCGATCGGCGTGATTACCGCCTTCAATTTCCCCGTCGCGGTCTGGGCCTGGAACGCCTTCCTGGCCGCGATTGCCGGAGATACGGTGGTGTGGAAACCTTCGCCGAAAGCCCCGCTCTGTGCGATTGCGGTACAGCATCTCTGCAACCGTGTGATGGAGCAACAGGGCTACCGGGGGATCTTTTCACTGATCGTCACGGCTGAGAAGACCATTGCGGAGACGTTGGTCCAGGATCGCCGATTGCCACTGATCTCATTTACCGGGTCTGTACCGGTCGGTCGATCTGTGGCTGCGACGGTCGCGCGCAGGCTGGGGCGGTCGCTCTTGGAACTGAGCGGCAACAACGCGATCATCGTGGATCAGACGGCGGACCTCTCCTTGGCGATTCGCGCCATCGTGTTCGGTGCGGTCGGTACTGCCGGCCAACGTTGTACGACGACCAGACGGCTGTTCGTCCATGAGTCTCGGTACGATGAAGTGGTTGCGAAGCTGATCTCGGCGTACAGACAGATCCGTATCGGCAATCCATTGGAGCCGGAGGTGCTGTTGGGTCCGCTGATCGATCGCGCCGCGGTCGAGACCTATCGGAGGGCGATCGAAGAAGTGAAGCAGACGGGAGGGAAAGTCCTCTATGGGGGACAGGTCCTGGATCAGCCTGGCTATTTCGTCGAACCGGCCATTGTGAAAGCGGAGAACCATTGGCCCATCGTCCAGCGCGAAACCTTTGCGCCGATTCTCTATGTCATGCCTTTCAAGGAGCTTGACGACGCCATTGCGTTGCAGAATGCGGTACCCCAAGGCCTGTCTTCTTCGATTTTTACCGCAGACATGCAGAGCAGCGAGCGGTTTACGTCCACCGCCGGCAGCGACTGCGGGATCGCCAATGTGAACATCGGGACATCAGGAGCGGAAATCGGCGGCGCCTTTGGAGGCGAGAAGGAAACCGGTGGAGGACGCGAAGCCGGCTCGGATGCCTGGAAAGCCTACATGAGGCGGCAGACGAGCACGGTTAACTGGGGTCACGATTTGCCATTGGCCCAGGGCATAAAGTTCGGGGAGTAGATGAAGACGTCATCGGTCAATGGTACTTGACAGATACTCTCGATCTGTTGACCAATGACTATCAGGAGTCATGGAGGCAGCCATCATGGATCAAGGCGTTGAACTCGATGTGTTGATCAGCCGGATGATCGACGACTATATCTCAGGCAATCGGGCCGCCCAGGTGCTACGGGACTCGCTGGACAAGGCGGGGGTCGGTTTCTACCCGGTCGCAGACCATCTTACGCTACGGACGTTGAACATCGATCAGCGGGCGGAGGAATTCACAAGGCTTGGATATGGGTACAGTGAAACGATCGAATATCAGGACTGGTATGCGAAGGTTTATCGGAAGGTTGGGTACCCAGCACTCTTTGTGGATCAAGCCTATCCAGACGATCGGGGCCGCACGAGCATCATCCCTGGTTGGGTCGATAAATTCGGCGACCAGGTGTTTCATCATGTGGCGGTGCGCGTGGAAGACATCGAGCAGGCGATTGAACGGTTGAAGACACAAGGGGTGGTCTTTACCGGCCAGATCGTCGGCGCCCGCGGTGGCCAGCTACGGCAAATCTTCACCATGCCGGAGATGGTAGACGGGCAGCCCTTTTCCGTATTGGAACTTGCCGAGCGCCACCGCGGGTATCAGGGATTTTCTCCTCCTCAGGCAGACAGTTTAATGAAATCCACTGCGATCCGGTAGCGTCCTGCCCCACGGGCTAATCTTTTCCCTTTCACACAAAGGAGGGCCTCATGTTGAGAATCACAGAGCTCAGAGCGTCGTTCGACAAGAAGATGGATGCGTTGGAGCATCAGGCTCTGGCGCTGGAAGCGCAACTCACCCGGACGAAAGATCAGGCGCTACAGGGGCTGGAACAGCGTAAGCAACAGCTGCGGGATCTGCTCAAGCAAGTCCAGACCGATGTACAGAAGTCGAAGGAAATAGCTGAGCAGGCGAAGATGGAGGTGCAGGCCAAGCTCGAGCATCTTCAAGTGCAATTGGCTCTCGGCAAAGCGGACGCCCGCGACACGTTCGAGGAACAAAGGGCGAAGATTCTCAAGGCTCTGAACGAGTTCGAATCAGTCGCAGAACAGAAACTAAGAGGGGCTACGTTTGAGTCAGGCAAGGTCTGGGAGGATCTCGTGGGCCGGACGAGCAAGCTTGAAGCTGAGTTTGAGGCACTCAAGGATCGGTTTGAAAGTGAGAAAGCTAAACAGCAAAACACCTTGGAGTGGAAGAAGGAGGAGCTGCTTACCAAGCTGGTGTTGTTTAAGGACCAGCTCAAGGCTAAGCGCGTGGTGGCCCAGGCCAGGGCCGATGTCCTTGAGGCGGACTTGCGCGAAGGCCTGGACCAGATTAAAGCGGGGGTGAGGAAGATGTTCGAATAGAAGAGAAGAGGGCGGCCTGGTCGGTCCCTGTGCTCGCGGAACGCGCACGATAGGAATGTGCTCGTTCGACGCGCGCACGATGAGAACGATCCAGGCCGCCCTCTGAAGAGAGAAGTAAGAAAGTTGAGAGGAGGGGATCGGGAGTCGCCAGACCATCCTTCTTGCTCGCAGAACGCGCACGATGAAACTGTGCTCGTTCGATGCGCGCAGTGAAGGACAGTC